>NZ_JAQMTJ010000077.1:0-21667 GCF_028330815.1 Dolichospermum lemmermannii CS-548 | reverse complement strand
GGTAATAGGTAATAGGTAATAGGTAATAGGTAATAGGTAATAGGTAATAGGTAATAGGTAATAGGTAATAGGTAATAGGTAATAGGTAATTAACAACGAACAACTAACAACTGACAACTGACAACGAACAACTGACAACTGACAACTGACAACTGACAACTGTACGGGCGAAGCATTTGGAGAACTATTTTTGGCAATGACCGATAATTTATCTTCCAAATGCTTCGCCCCTACTGACAACTGACAACTAACTTTCATAGAACCGACAAGATTTACAAGGTCCTTCTGGATTAACTGCACAACGCATAATTTCTGAAAGAGCATTATAGTTACAGGTAGCATCACCTATAACCCAACGTCCTTCTACTAAACTTTTCTGTTCTGGTCTTTGGGCTTTTTGTACGTAAATAGCGATATTGTGTAAACTATAGCGTCCTCCTTTAAGCTGATATCTATGGCAACGCTCTAAAACTACGTAGGTTTTTTCGGCAAAATCAAGATAATTTCCGGGTTGGGGTGTCCAATCAAGTTGTAATTTACCAAGAGACTGACGCGGATGTGTCAAAATTACCTCTGTCGGTAAGGAATTTAGCTCCATGATCAGTTTATATTATGTGATTTATGTATAGAGTATAGTATCGCAGTATTTTGGCTTCGACAGTAACAGCATCAAAATGGCAATTTCTCTACTTTGATCTTGTTGGGGATTCGTTGTAATATAGGGTTAAGAATTATAAATATTTTTTGTTAACTAACAAGTTGCAGGAATGTTTATAATTGATGCCTTTTAATTTTAACATTCTATGAGTAATGATAAAGTAGCTGTGAATTGGCAACAATTAATCTCATCTCCTGTAGTTGCTGATACAACCTCCAATTTTTTCGCAGAAATTGTTCAAGAAACTTTTGCCTTAACTCGTCGTCTGTTTATTCAACTCCAACGCCGTCCCTCTAGCCTGATAGCCGGGATTATTCAGCCCGTCATGTGGTTAGTTTTATTTGGGGCATTATTCCAAAATGCACCCACAGGCTTATTTGGTAGTACGACAAATTACGGACAATTTCTAGCAGCAGGTGTCATAGTATTTACTGCTTTTGCTGGGGCTTTGAATGCCGGTTTACCTGTAATGTTCGATAGGGAATTTGGCTTTTTAAATCGGTTGCTGGTTGCACCTCTAGCCTCACGCTTTTCAATTGTTTTTGCTTCTGCTATTTTTATTATTAGCCAAAGTTTACTACAAGCAGCGGTAATTGTGGCAGCAGCGGCATTTTTAGGGGCTGGCTTACCTGATTTTACAGGATTATGTGCGATCGCTCTCATTGTCTTTCTACTGGCTTTGGGTGTCACCGCTATTTCCTTGGGTTTAGCCTTTGCATTACCCGGACACATTGAACTTATCGCCGTAATTTTTGTCACTAACCTACCATTATTATTTGCCAGCACAGCCTTAGCGCCTTTATCCTTTATGCCCGGTTGGTTACAGGTTATTGCTACCATCAACCCTCTCAGTTATGCGATTGAACCGATTCGCTATTTATATCTACACAGCAGTTGGGGATTAAATGATATAGTAATGCACGCCTTTTGGGGTGATGTTACCTTTGGGGGAGCGTTATTAGTGTTACTAGGTTTTGCATTAGTGGCTTTACTGAGTATTCAACCCCAACTACGCCGGAGTCTTGCTTAAAAATATATAAGGAGAAATTTCATGAAAAGACCATTTTTACCAGTTCACAAAATTATTGTTGCCACTATCGCCGGGATTAGCTTTGCTTCTATCCTAGTAGTAGAACCCACCTTAGCTGATACTAATCAACCCTTTGGTAGTTTGGAAAGTGATACCTTAGGTCAGCAAGGCTATCGCAGTAGTAATCCTTTATCTGGCAATGGCTCAGGTTTCGATATGATGAACATGATTCATCAAGCCAACTTTGGGACTATTCAATGGAATGCTGATGAACAAAATCAACAGCTAGACCTAGCCGCAGCCACATTTAAAGCTGCACAACAAAAACTTCTTCAGCCTCAACTAAAACAAAATCCAGGCTCTTCTGCAATTATCCCTGGACAAAATCTACTTCCCTTACAGATTTTACCATCATCAGGTAAATAACACTTAAATGGGAAATAATGGGCGCAAGTCCTGCGCCTCTACGGAGTTATACTAAACAAGGGTGAGATTTAAACTTTTGCCAAATGACAAAGAACCCAGATGTGTAGGGGTTTAGCACTGCTAAACCCCTAGGTTTAGAATCAAACAATCAAGCCGTTTTGAGTATACTTAATGATCAAAGTCCCAGTTTTGCTAAAACATCACTAGCTTGAGTAGTAGTGTTAACAGCAGCATCAACATCAATGATTTTGCCATTACCATCAATGATGTAGGTAACACGCTTGGCGTAACCACCACCATCAACATCATAAGCTGTAATGATGCTTTTCTGGGTATCAGCTAATAAAGGGAAATTCAGATTATATTTATTGGTGAATGCTTGATGAGAAACTTCATCATCAGCACTTACTCCCAAGACAACTACATCTTTGTCTTTGTATTCAGCTTGAGAATCACGGAAACTACAAGCTTGCTTGGTGCAGCCTGGTGTGTCATCTTTGGGGTAAAAGTAGAGAACTACTGTTTTACCAGCAAAATCAGATAATGAAATTGTATTGCCGTTAGTGTCTTTGGCGGTAAATGCAGGTGCGTCTGTACCAACTGATAGAGGCATAATTCACTTTGTCCTGTTTAAAAATCTTTATGCAATCAAGATTTTACAATAATTTACAATATTTAAATAACTTGCTTACGGAATATTCTGCCAAAGAGGTATTTATTTTCAAAGCATTGACAAAAAGCACAACTTAGAGTAATAAAAAATGTCTACTGTGGATTCCCCAAACCTTAAACCCTTAGTTTATACTAGTGAAGCCCTAGAAAGAGCCGAGCGATCGCTAATCTGTTCGCCCTTCAACCTCAATTTGTTGATAGCCATGACTAGCCAAAGTATCCAACTAGGTGCTATAGCAATGGAGAAAGGAAATAAGCAAAGTTACACCAAGCAACTCTTATCAGAATTGACCTGTGAAAACGCTTTAGCCTGGTTAATTGATGTAGGAGTATTGCGGCGAGAAGTTGATGGACAGGGCATTACAGACAGTTTTCGCCTAACTCCCTTGGGTCATCAATTGATTGTCAAGTTAAAAGATCAGAAATTGCGTAATCCTTCCCTGAGCGATCGCTACAATGATTTTATGACTCGTTGGTTACGTTTACCCTTTTGACAGTTTGACCTCGTTCCTAGCCTCCGGCTAGGAATGCCAATGCTGAGGCTCTGCCTCATGTCACTAGCGGCAGAGCCGCCATCTACATTCCCAGTCTGAGACTGGGAACGAGATAACGAGATATGCAAGTTTAAAAAAATAACAGCTTATTTACAGATACACTACCGAATCTCAACATACTAAAATATAATTAAAAATGAAATCAATCATGGTAGTGGGAACAACATCCCACGCAGGGAAATCACTGATAACCACAGCTATTTGTCGGATTCTTTCCCGGCGCGGCTTGCGAGTATCCCCCTTTAAAGGTCAAAATATGGCTTTAAACGCCTATGTTACCGCCAGTGGCGGGGAAATAGGCTATGCTCAAGCAGTGCAAGCTTGGGCAGCGGGAGTAGTACCCTTGGTAGAAATGAATCCAATTTTACTTAAACCCCAGGGGGATATGACATCCCAAATCATTCTTAAAGGTAAAGCTATCGGGAAAGTTAGTGCCACAGATTACTACGAACAATATTTTGAACTCGGTTGGCAGACCATCAAAGAATGTTTACAATACCTATCTACGGAATTTGAAGCCCTAGTTTGTGAAGGTGCTGGTAGTCCCGCCGAAATTAATCTTAAACACCGGGATTTAACTAATATGCGGGTTGCTAAACATTTAAATGCACCTACTTTATTAGTCGTTGATATTGATAGAGGTGGAGCATTTGCTCATGTCGTCGGCACATTAGAACTATTAGATCCAGACGAACGCGCCTTAATTAAAGGAGTCGTCATTAATAAATTTCGAGGACAGCGCTCAATTCTCGAACCCGGAATTAAATGGTTAGAAGAACGGACAGGTATACCTGTGGTTGGTGTTATTCCTTATTTAGAACAAGTTTTCCCAGCGGAAGACTCCCTAGATTTACTAGAACGCAAACCAGCAAAAGCTAACTCTGAACTAAACATTGCGGTGATTCGGTTACCAAGAATTGCCAATTTCACCGATTTTGATCCCTTGGAATCAGAACCATCAGTAACGGTAAAATACTTGCATCCTAAGCAAGAGTTAGGACATCCAGATGCAGTAATTATCCCAGGAACAAAAACCACAATTGCTGATTTAATAGCTTTGCAAAAAAGCGGCATGGCAGAAGCAATTCAAAACTATGCGGCTTCTGGTGGCACGGTTTTAGGCATTTGTGGCGGTTTTCAAATGTTGGGGCAGTCTATAGCTGATCCAGAAGGAATGGAAGGACAATCTGGTAAATATCAAGGGTTAAATTTATTACCTATAAAAACAGTCATTACAGGTCAAAAAATTGCCCGTCAGCGTCAAGTTACTTCTAATTATCCCCAAGCGGGTTTACCTGTGACTGGGTTTGAAATTCACCAAGGGCGCTCGCGCATAGAAAACCCAGCAGATCAAAAATCCTGTCAACCCTTATTTGATGATGCTAATTTAGGGTTAGTAGATAGTTGTCAATCAGTTTGGGGAACTTATCTACATGGAATTTTTGATAATGGACCTTGGCGACGGGCTTGGGTAAATCGTCTCCGGCAACAACGGGGTTTGAAATCTTTACCCACAGGTGTGGCTAACTACAAAGAACAGCGAGAACAGATGTTAGATTCTTTAGCTACTCAAATTGAAGAACATTTAGATTTAACACCGTTTATATAGATTAAAATGCTTATTAGTTCATCTGATTTGAGTTAAATCAATAGAAAGTTAAATAACCCCCATTTTATTGTTATAAATGGGGGGTTAATTTTTGATTCGTACTTAATTTTGGCAAGGGGAGATTTAATTTTTCAATTGCATATATGTCACATAAGTGAGTCCAAATATGTCTTACAAAAAGATTATTTATAACTGAAAGATCACGGTTGTGTTTATAAATAACACATCTTACCATCATATACATAAATAGGGCTTGCTGAATAAACCGAAAACCTAGATAGATTAAGAGTTTCCCGGTTAAAAAAGTGAATTAGGTGCAAGGAATAAGGATTGAAACCATTAAAAACCTATCACTTTCTGAAATTTGAGACTATTCTTCTCTGCTTCTAATTCTTCCTCCTGACTCGGTGACTCCTGACTCCTAGCCCTCACGAAAAGACTTTTTCAGCAAGCCCTAAGTAGAAATGTTTTGATCTAAGTTAAAATTTTGGTTAAACGTTCACTTTCAAAAATTTGATGAATACTAATAGCGATCGCTAGTTAACCCCAAATGCGATCGCTATTTTGATTAAACTTAATGAAATTAGGTTAAAATCCAAATATTGGCAATTTTAGGTATAAAAACTAGATTATGGCAAATCCAGAGCATTTAGCAATACTGAAGCAGGGGGTAGGGGTTTGGAATAAATGGATAGACGAAAATAGGAGGGATGTAATACCTGATCTGTATAAAGCGGATATGAGAGGTCATAACCTCAGAGGGGCTGAACTAGTTGGGGCTAACCTGAGTGAGGCTGACCTGAGAAAGGCTGATCTGATTGGTGCTGACCTGATTGGGGCTGAACTAGTTGGGGCTGATCTCAGATGGGCTAACCTCATAAAGACTGATCTGAGATGGGCTAATCTCAGTAACGCTGATCTTACTAATGCTGATCTTACTAATGCTGATTTACTTCAATCTCAAGTAATATCTACAAATTTTAATCAAGCAATTTTAACAGGTTCTTGTATCAAAGATTGGCAAATTAACAGTGAAACAAACCTGGATGGTGTAATTTGTGAATATATTTATCTTGAGGATATTTTTTATTTTGGAGAGTACGAATCCAAAAGACGACCTATAAATGGTAATTTTGCACCTGGAGAATTTGCCAGTTTATATAAAAAGATTCTGGAAAATACAGATTTAATTTTACGCAAAACTCCCGAAAATGATAATAATATTAATAACCAAGGCATTCAATTTTATTCAAACTCAACAATTCACACTTGGGAAAGACTACGCTTTCGCTCAAAAACAGAAATCAAAATTGCTGAAGCATTAGACAGAACTGGAGTTTTATTTGTACCCAACTCCTTAGCAAGACTCAACACACCCAAAGGTAGAGCAAATAAAGAAGCTGATTTCCTCATTTGTTATAACGGTAAATGGGGAGTTTTAGAAGTTGATGGACCCTTTCACACCGCAGAACGCAGAGTTGAAGAACAAGAAAGAGAACGCATTTTCAAGAAAAACGGTATCAAAGTAGTAGAAAGATTTGATTCTGAAAGATGTTATAATAATCCTGATGAAGTAGTGCAGGAATTTTTCAAAATGATAGAAATTGGATATTCTTAAAACTTCCTTCCTTCTTCTTTCTTCCTTCGTGTACTTCGTTCCTTCGTGGTTCATTTACTCCATATTCTTCCATCACAACAGAAATAGTGTAAAATTGAATTCAAAACCACACACAAAACATGGCTACAAAAATCCCCGTTACCGTCATCACAGGCTTCTTAGGAAGCGGTAAAACCAGCATTATCCGTCACCTCCTGCAAAACAACCAAGGACGACGGATAGCCGTATTAGTC
Organism: Dolichospermum lemmermannii CS-548; assembly: GCF_028330815.1. Lineage (NCBI taxonomy): Bacteria > Bacillati > Cyanobacteriota > Cyanophyceae > Nostocales > Aphanizomenonaceae > Dolichospermum > Dolichospermum lemmermannii. The sequence continues at coordinate 14,867 of NZ_JAQMTJ010000077.1, read as the reverse complement.
AACGAATTTGGTGAACTGGGAATAGATGGAGAATTATTAAAATCCTGTCAAATTTGCCCGGAAGATGAAACAGAAGCAAATCAAGAAACTAATATATTTGAACTCACAAACGGCTGTTTATGCTGCACCGTTCAAGAAGAATTTTACCCGACAATGCGGGAATTAATTAAACGCCGCGATAGTATAGATTATATTATCATTGAAACCTCTGGTTTAGCTTTACCAAAACCCTTAATTAAAGCCTTTCGTTGGCAAGAAATTCGCAACGCTGCTACAGTAGATGCAGTAATTACAGTAGTAGATTGTGCTGCGGTTGCAGCCGGAACATTTGCTAGTGATTTAGATGCTATAGCCGCTCAAAGACAAGAAGATGATAGTCTAGAACATGAAACACCATTACAAGAATTGTTTGAAGATCAACTTGCTTGTGCTGATTTAGTAATTTTGAATAAAACTGATTTAGTTGATAGTGAAACCCAAGCACAAGTTCTAGAATTAGTCAAGAATGAATTACCGAGAGTTGTGAAAATTGTCTCTAGTGATTATGGTAAATTAGACCCATCTATCTTATTAGGATTTGCAGCCGCAGTTGAAGATAATTTAGATTCACGTCCTAGTCACCACGACACAGAAGAAGACCATGATCATGATGATGAAATTAACTCAACTCACGTGATTTTAGACCGAACATTTGACCCCGAAAAGCTACAAGCAACCTTAGAAAAGCTGGCACAGGAACAAGAAATTTATCGAATTAAAGGTTTTGTGGCTGTTGAGAATAAACTCATGCGGTTAGTTATGCAAGGTGTAGGTAATAGATTTGATAAATTTTATGATCGTCCTTGGAAACCAGAAGAAGCAAAACAAACCAGTTTAGTTTTTATCGGTCGTAATTTACAATTTTCAGCAATAGAATCTCAATTAGTAGCTTTGTAATATGAATATCACAGATTTATTTAACGTTGCCAATGTTTTTGTTTTGCCTTTTTGGGCTTTGATGATTCTGTTACCAAATTGGAAAATTACCCGCAAGGTAATGGAATCTTATGTACCTTTTGTGGTTTTAGCTGGTGCATATTTGTACTTATTTGTCGTCAGCATTACTCCAGAAAACGCCGCAGCTTTATCAAATCCTCAATTAGCAGATATAGCCAGGTTTTTTAGTAATGAAACTGCTGCTGCTACAGGTTGGATTCATTTTTTAGTAATGGATTTATTTGTCGGTAGATGGATTTACTGGGAAGGACAAAAAACCGGAATTTGGACAATTCACTCGATAGCTTTGTGTTTATTTGCCGGTCCTTTAGGTGTGCTTTCTCATATCTTCACCTATTGGATTTCTAAAGCTTTTTCTAAAGGTGCTGAATCTGTGATAGTCACACAAAAAGCAGAAGTTTAGGAATTTAGATCCCCGACTTCTTAGAGAAGTCGGGGATCTGTTTTTGTTCATCCTACGTAATTAAAATTAAGCTGCTACAGCTTCTCTTTCTCTAAATTTGGCATCTAACCAACAGCGGGGCAATTTTTCCCCAGAAGGAAATACTAATTCTTCCTTTTGATAAATGTCCGTTTCCTGTTCTTCTTGTCCTTCTTGGTCTTGGGCATGGACAATTTTACTAGTGGGGTCTAATAGTTCTTGAACATCAACTATTTTCACTAAATCGCGGCTATCTTTGATTTGTAAAAACATCTTGATCAACCTCCATTATTTCAATGTGTAAATTTGCCAATGGGAAGAAAATAAAGATTAGATTTCCCGTTGATATTTTTCGACAATATCTACTAAGGTCACTTGACATTGCAAGGGTAATAAATCAATTAAAGATAGTTCCTTTCTGCCACCACCAACTTTAACGGTGATAGATTCTAAAGCGGCAATTACCTTATCTTCATTAACGCTTTTAGAAGTAATTAAAGGATACAATTTTTCAGCCACAACATTATGCAGTTTGGCATCAGATAGATATAGATGCCACTTGGCAATATCTATATAAACACTTTCACCAATTTCTGCGGCTAGGGTTTCTAGTAATTCTGTGGTATTAGTTTTAGCCATAAATATAACCTCTTTGTTAGTAACATCGGGATATCTTAGCTTATTTCATATTATCACTCAATTAGCTAGACTTGATCTACTACCACAGGTGAGAATTCCCTAGCTTGATTTTCTTTCTTTAGGTAGATTTCGGTGGTGTGGGGTCGTAATTAGCGATCGCACCAATGTAAATTAGATGCAGCAGCAATACTCCTACCCAACCAATTGTTACTCCAGGTAGCCATTCCCAGGCAGTAGTTTTCAAAATGTGGAAAAACCACAACCCAGAAGTGACAGTTGCACAAATACCGACATGAACAGCGAAATTCATGCGATCATCTAGTTTACGGAAATCTGGATCTTTACGATCTGGTTTGCGAGGCCAACGGGGAGGCATAAATATAAATGTTTGTAACAGCAGTTAACGCACCTTATCCATTGTAAGGTGTTTGCGGCTGACTTGCTCAGATACGCAAATAATTTCACCCATCTGGGGATGAGATAATATTGATGGTGTTCCCCAGATGGTAATATAGGCTATGAAGTCTGCACTGTTGACTCTGTATAGCAACTATCACCAAATTCGCTACCTCTGGCACTAGGTACTAAAGTCCAACCTGCTTTAAAGAGTTTTTGATAAGTTGCCCAACCTTTAGAACCACGAGGGACGCGATAATCTGGAACTGAAAATTGCGGAAAAGCTGTGTAAGGCCGCCAAGGTTGTCCAGGTGCAGTTTGCAAGTACAAAATCTTTTGATCATCGCCGTTAGACTTAGATAACCAGCACATTTGTCGAACCATAGTGAACTCCTTGATTGTTTAGTTGAAATATCACAAGGACGCTAACTGCGGATATTTAGGATGGTGGGAAGTGGCTGTAAAGGTGTTTTTTATTCCCAATCTAAAATCCCAAATTGGTATGACAGGTTTTTGTGATGTCATCCGCAATTGTGATAAAGTTATTTTGTCCCTATGTTTAAGGCTGTAAAGATTATTTTTGTCAGGTAAATTATTGAGGAAGGCAAACTCCTGTGGGCTGCTGTTTATGAAAAAAGAAAGATGAACAAGAACAATGGTTTTTTGGTTCTTGATGTTTTTTTACTATGTGAATATTTTTATCATGTTATCCACGGTTGCAAGAATTGGATGTATCCATAGTTACGATTTTGCAAAAATTATTAAAAATTTATTGGCAAGGGAATTTATAAGTTAGGAGGTAAAATAAGTATTACAGCAGATTTCGCTCTAATGAGGTACAAACTTGAATTATGAAACTCTTGTAGTGCGGGCATCTTGCCCGCTGAATATGTACATCATAACACCGAAAAGTGCTGTAAAAGATTTTAACTTCTTTCAAAATGATCAAGTAAGCTGTTATGAGTTAAGATGGTTCTATGTTGGTTTTTCTATTCATATAGATAAGTAAAGATTATGATAACTCCAAAATATGTTTTTCAATCAGAAAATAAATGTAATTTATAGCGATTTATAAAATGAACACTAAACTTACTGACGTTCAAAATCTCCTCTCAGATTTAATTTCCCGTTATTCTTCCCGTGTGGATTATTTGATGATTCGCTTGGAAGAAGCCGAGGGAACAGATATTGTCTTGCGGGGTGATAAAGTGGAAACTCTCAGCGAGGGAATTTCTATTGGTGGTCATGTTCGCACTTGTTATAAAGGTGGTTGGGGATTAAGTAGTTTTAATAAATTAACAACCATTGAAGACCGCATAGAAGAAGCCATTGCCGCAGCCTGGATAGTGGGTGATGAAGAGACTATACTTGCAGCTATTGATCCCGTACAGGCTGTATGTAGATTGCCTTTATTGGGTACTGACCCTCGCCAGGTTTCGCTAAAGCAGAAAAAACAATTATGCGATCGCTATACTGACCTCCTGAAAACAGTTGATCACCGAATTACTACTACCTCAGTTCATTACAGTGACAGCACCCAAAGAGTCATTATTGTCACCTCTGAAGGAACTTTCATTGATCAATCTTGGGTAGATATGGAAATGCGCTTTGCAGCCACAGCCAGGAATGGGGACACTGTGCAAACTGGTAGAGAAACCACTGGTTCTCGCAAAGCCTACGAAGACTTAACTAATTTAGACAAACAAGTTAAAGGTGCAGCAGAAAGGGCAGTTACGTCCTTATCTTTACCTTCTGTCAAGGGCAATACTTACACCGTAGTTATTGATCCCATTCTCAGCGGTTTGTTTGTGCATGAAGCCTTTGGACATCTTTCTGAAGCAGATATGGCTTATGAAAACCCTGATATTCTGGAAGTCATGACTCTAGGACGACGTTTTGGCCCCAAAGAATTGCAAATATTTGATGGTGCTGCACCCCAAGGACATCGCGGTAGTTATTTTTACGATGATGAAGGTACACCTGCGACAACTACCCAGTTAATTGAAGATGGTGTATTAGTTGGGAGACTGCATTCCCGTGAAACTGCTGGTAAATTGGATGAGAAACCCACAGGAAACGCCCGTTGTCTTAATTATCACTATTCCCCCATTGTGAGAATGACAAATACCTGGATTGAACGGGGTAAAACTCCCGTCGCAGATTTATTTACGGGGATTAAAGAAGGTGTTTTTGCCCAAAATTGGTTAGGGGGAATGACGAACGGGGAAATGTTCACTTTCAGTGCTGGGGAAGCCTGGATGATTAGAAATGGCAAAATTGCTGAACCTGTGAAAGATGTCACCCTTTCCGGTAATGTTTTCCAAACCCTCGCAGATATCGAAGCCATTGGTGATGATTTTTACTGGGATGAATCCGGGGGTTGTGGTAAGGGTGGACAAAATGGTTTACCTGTCGGTTGCGGTGGTCCCAGTTTGCGGATTCGGGATGTTGTGGTTGGGGGTGAAAGTGGAGAATAGTTCTTCCTTATCAAGATTTAGTATAACAGATTTTTTCGTGCAAGTCAACAGTCTTAATCTATAAAACGCGAAAAATTATCATTCATTTTAGATACTCGACTTCTCCAAGCAGTTGGGTATTTTTATTTTTAGGTATTTATGGAAAATTGACGTTATCTTTTGTGATTTATAATATACAAAAACAGAGTTATTAAAGCAACATCATTATGATTGGTAATATTCTCCGTCAACGTTACAGGATTATTAAAAAATTAGGTGCAGGTGGGTTTGGGGAAACTTACCTTGCAGAAGATTTAGATATTCCCGTGAGTCCTAAACCAGTTTGTGTGGTTAAAAAGCTGCACCCCACAATGATTGACCCAGAAATTATCCGTTTATTTGAACAAGAAGCCCAAATATTATATAAATTAGGACAAAATCACGATCAAATTCCTAAATTATCTGGCTATTTTCAGCAAGATCAAGAATTTTATTTGATTCAAGAATTTATTGATGGATATGATTTAAGTCAAGAAATCAGTCCTGGTAAAAAGTTGAGTGAAGGTGATGTAATTCAACTTTTACGAGATGTTTTAGAAATATTGGTTTATGTCCATAAAAATAAGGTAATTCACCGGGATATTAAACCTGCAAATATCATGCGACGCAAAGATGGGAAATTAGTATTGATTGATTTTGGGGTAGTTAAACAAATTAATACTACCATTGCCATTAAATCAGGTTCAACAAGTCGAACTAGTGGGTTTGGTACAGTCGGATATATGCCTATAGAACAGGCTATAGGTAAGCCGAAATTGAGCAGTGATATTTATGCTTTAGGTATGATAGCAATTCAGGCATTAATTGATCTATCGCCACGCTTATTAGCAGAAGATGATGATGGTGAAATTATTTGGATTGACCAGGTTGAAATAAGTGAGAGGTTAAAGCAGTTTATAAATAAAATGGTGTGTTGTGAATGGCGACAACGTTATAGAAATGCTAAGGAAGCTTTGGATGAATTAAATAAAATTTTTGTAATTAATCAAAGATTATTAGTAGTACCTAAGTTAGTTCCAGTTAGACTTAATGGAAAATATGGTTATGTTAGTGGGGGTAAATTAGTTATTCCCTGCCAGTTTGGTCTTGCTAATAATTTTTCTGAAGGACTAGCAAGTGTAATAAAAGGAGCAAAATGGGGATTTATCAATACTATTGGTGAATTAGCTATCCCCTATCAATTTGATAATGCTTGGCTCTTTTCAGAAGGACTAGCACAGGTAAAAACAGGAGAAAAATGGGGATTTATCAATACTATTGGTGAATTAGCTATCCCCTATCAGTTTGATGATGCTGATAATTTTTCAGAAGGACTAGCAAAAGTAAAAATCGCAGAAAAATGGGGATTTATTAATACTAATGGTCAATTAATTATTCCCTGTCAGTTTGATGATGCTGATAATTTTTCAGAAGGATTAGCAAAAGTAAAAATCGCAGAAAAATGGGGATTTATCAATACTAATGGTCAATTAGTTATTCCTTGTCAGTTTGATAATGCTTGGCTCTTTTCAGAAGGACTAGCACAGGTAAAAACAGGAGAAAAATGGGGATTTATCAATACTAATGGTCAATTAGTTATTCCCTGTCAGTTTGATGATGCTGATAATTTTTCAGAAGGACTAGCAAAAGTAAAAATAGGAGGAAAATATGGGTATATGAACACTAATAGTCAAGTGATTATTCCCTGTCAGTTTGATAATGCTTTCAGATTTTCCGAAGAACTAGCAATGGTACAAATAGGAGAAAAATATGGGTATATAAATACCAATGGTCAAATAGTTATTCCTTGTGAGTTTAATCAGATTTATTGGTTCTCTGAAGGACTAGCAGCCGTACAAATAGGAGAAAAATATGGGTATATAAATACTAATGGTGAAATATTTATTTCTTGTCAATTTGATAGGACTCTGTGGTTTTCAGAAGGACTGGCGACTGTACGAATAGGAGATAAATGTGGTTATATAAATACTAATGGTCAAATAGTTATTCCTTATCAGTTTGATAATGCTTATGATTTTTCAGAAGGATTAGCAAAAGTAACAATTAGTGGCAAAGATTACTTAATAGATAAAACAGGAAAGATAGTTTATTAACTAAATTATGACTAATGATACAATCAAAACAGTTATCTGGGTAAACTCTGCCAAAGAAGAACTTCTAGAATTTCCTGAAGATGTAATTGATGAAATTGGATATATTCTCTATCGCGTGCAAATCAATCAAAATCATCCTAAAATAAAACCATTAAAAGGATTTAATGGAGTATTTGAAATTCGCAGCAATTATCAAACTGATACATACCGCACTATTTATGCTATAAAAATTGATGATACTGTTTATGTTCTTCATGCTTTCAAGAAAAAATCACCCAAAGGTATTAAAACACCTCAACAAACTATTGACTTAATTCAGCAAAGATTACAAATAGCAATCCAAATTTCACAAACTAGACAATCATGAGAGGAAGATCATGTTAGATTATACAATCAGTTCTGGTAACATATTTCAAGATTTAGGATTTGCTAATGCAGAAGAAAAACTAGCCAAAGTTAAATTAGCTTCCGTTATTGCAGATATTTTAGAACAGCAACAAATCACACATCAAGAAGCTGGAGAAGTTTTAGACTTAGAAGTTGAAAAAGTAAATAATTTAATTAACGGTATTCTCAAAGAATTTACAATTGAAAATTTATTAAGTTATTTAATAAAGTTGGGACAAAATGTAGAATATTAATCATATAAAATACATAATTTTCAGGAGTCTCTAATTAGTGTCTGACAAAATCCATTCCAGATATGCGGATGGAACACCAGTTTATCAAAGTCAAAGACCTCCTAGATTTGGTGAACCCGTAGCCGATCCTTTAGCACAAGCAGCCCATTCCAGATTAAGATGGGATCAATACCATCAAAGAGTTTATCAAGCTAGAGAATTTGATACCAATGGTCAACCAGTGCGAGATATTGACTTTACTAGTCCGACATATCCTAATGGTACACTCCGCCCTGATCATTTACCACCGCCTCATCAACATCTTTGGCTTGCTAATATAACAGGTGGTACTCCCACTCGCAGTAAACAACCACAAATTCTATGAATAACCTCCAAAAATCGGCTTTTACCTTAGTTATTCAACCAGAGGAAAAAATAGAAAATCGCGTTTATATCATTGTCAATTACTTAGCTAAAACCTATCTTGAATCACAATGGCTGATTACTGAAATAGATGCTACCGGATTATTAGGAAATCGTTTAACGTCTATTTTAAATAATCAAGAAAATACGACTATTTCTTCTTCAGATTTTTTACAACTTTTGCAAGAAGAAGGACAAATTCTAGATTTAGAAGCTACCTTAGTGAAAAGTTCTCAAGAAATTATTACTGTTTTTATCAGGGATGGTTATTCTGTAGATATTTTAGGAGTAACAGAATTATTACCTGTTAATGTTTTGAATAATTGTATTCAAGTTGATGCTAATTTATTTGACACTCAAGAAACAGAAATATCTCAACCTAAAATTAATGTTGTTTATCAAAAAATTGCTTAACGTCTAGATATGCACATTATCAGCAAAAAGAGATTAAAAGAATTTTCGCAGCAGCATCCAAAATCTGAATCAAATCTAGAAACATGGTATAAAATTGTTAATAAAGCCAAATGGGAAAACTTTGTTCAATTACGTCAAGTATTCCCATCTGCGGATTTAGTTGGTAACTTCACCGTTTTCAACGTTAGTGGGAACAATTACCGACTGATCGCTTTAGTAGACTATCAATATCAAGAAGTGTATATTCGCCATATCCTTACCCATGCAGAATATGACAAACAAAATTGGAAACAAGACCCTTGGTACACCTAAAACATATCTAGAATTGATCACTGCTTTTCCTCCCAGAAAAATTACCTCAGAGGAAGAATTAGCCATAACTCAAAATATTATTGATTCTTTATTAGATCAAGAAAATTTAACTACTGATGAACGAGATTATCTGCATTTATTAGGATTAGTAGTATCTGAATATGAAGAAGAAAATTATCCTGTAGCAGATATTTATGGAGTAGAATTATTAAAAGTATTAATGACAGAATTGAATTTACAACCCAAAGATTTAATGCCAATTTTTGCCGATGAAACTATAATATCTGATATTTTGTCAGGAGAACAACCTCTAACTATTGAACAAATCGAGAAACTTAGTAATTTCTTTCATGTTTCTCCATCTGTGTTCTTAAAAAATGTTTAGTTGATGTAATGAATACTAATAATAATAAAAGAATTTGATACCAAGTATAGTAAATATAAAAATCCCCGACTCCACTCAGAAGCCGGGAATCTATTACACCAAAGCCGCTACCTTCCCCAACAACCCCTCAAACAAACGCAAACCATCGCTATTACCTAACGCTTTATCTGCTGCTCTTTCTGGATGTGGCATCATTCCCAAAACATTGCCTTGAAGATTACAAATCCCTGCAATGTTGTTGAGTGAACCGTTGGGATTTTCTTGATAACGAAATAAAACTTGTCCGTTGGCTTCGATTTCTGCTAAAGTGGTTTCGTCACCGTAAAATCGCCCCTCTCCGTGGGCAATGGGTAAAGTGATGATTTCCCCTTCCGCATAACCTTGAGTCCAAGGTAAATTATTACGCTCAACTTTCAAGGGAGAGCGATCGCATATAAAGTGCAAATCCTGATTTTTAGCCAATGCCCCAGGTAATAAACCAGCCTCAGTTAATACCTGAAAACCGTTACAAATACCGATGACAAATCTACCCTGTTGTGCATGATTAATCACCTGCTGCATCACAGGAGAGAAGCGAGCGATCGCCCCACAACGCAAATAATCCCCATAACTAAAGCCACCGGGGACAATCACTACATCTATATCACTAATATCTGTCTCTTGATGCCAAACCATGCGCGTTGGTTGTCCTAGCAAATCTCTAGTAACATAGGCAACGTCACGATCACAATTAGAACCTGGAAAAACTAAAATACCGAATTTCATTGTTTGTCAGTTGTCAGTTGTTAGTTGTTAGTAGGGGCGAAGCATTTGGAAGATAAATTATCGGTCATTGCCAAAAATAGTTCTCCAAATGCTTCGCCCGTACAGTTGTCAGTTGTCAGGGAATAGGCAAAAGGTAAGAATTTTCCCTCTTACCCATTACCAATCACCAATCACCAATCACCAATCACCAATCACCAATCACCAATTACCCATTACCCATTTCAAAATACGCCAGTTTGTGATTCTACTTCAATCAAGTCAAAGCGATAATTTTCGATGACGGGATTTGATAACATTTGATCACAGATTTGATTTAAGTCTCGACGCGCTTTCATCTCATCAGGTGCGACAATAGTTAACTCAATGTACTTACCAATTCTCACCTGTTCCACGTTGTCGTATCCCATTTGTTTGAGGCCAGATTGTACAGCCACACCAGCAGGATCTAAAACTGAAGTCCTAAGTGTCACGAAAATTTTAGCTATATATTTTATTTGCACAGGCTTTTTGCTGAATGCTGCGATCGCTATCCTATAACTTTTATGGTCTAACTGAGTGAAAATATAATGAGGAGTAGGGGAATTCATGAATTCCACCTACATAGATACAAATTTAACCAACATTTATGAGAGCCATACATACCCGTAGTCAAGAACGGATTTTAAACCTGTTACAAAATCTTAAACAAGGCATTTCTGCCCAGGATATTTACGTAGAATTACGTAATCTCAAACAAAGCATGGGTTTAGCAACAGTTTACCGTTCCTTGGATGCTCTCAAATTAGAAGGCTTAGTGCAAGTGCGAACTTTGGCAACTGGGGAAGCCTTATATAGCTTAATACAACAGGATAAACACCATCTCACCTGCCTACAATGCGGTATTTCCATTCCCATTCATCAATGTCCTGTCCATGAACTCGAAAACCAATTACAAACCAGCCATCAATTTAAAGTGTTTTATCACACTCTAGAGTTTTTTGGACTGTGTGCAAAATGTCAAGTTAAGGCTTATGGATGAAAGCAGGAGTTAATGAACCACGAAGGGACGAAGGGACGAAGGAAGAAGGAAGAAGGAAGAAATTATCTAATTTTTGGGAAATAGAGGTTTGGGATCAGGAGTATTATCGGAAACAATAGAACGAATACCTTCTAAGGTAGCGGGAATATTGCGGGGGTCCATAAACATCACCTTGCTGCTATCACTTTTACCAATAGTAGTCCCCATATCCAAATAATTTAGTGCTAACAGCACATCCAGAGCTTTTTGAGCATCAGGGTTAGCTTTGATTCTTTGGGCAATAATTTCAGCAGATTCAGCGATCGCTTGTGCCTTTAAAACCTGTTGTTGGCGTTCTGCTTGCGCCCTGAGAATGATTGTTTTTTGTTCAGCTTCTGCCTGCATAATTACTGATTTTTGTCGAGCTTCAGCGTCTAAAAGTTGGGCATCAGCCTTACCTCTGGCACTATTAACCGCAGATTCTCTATCACCTTCCGAAGTTAAAATAGATGCCCGTTTGCGACGTTCCGCCGACATTTGTAATTCCATTGCTTCCCGGACTGCTTGAGAAGGAATAATATCCCTCAATTCCACTCGCGTCACCTTTACACCCCAAGGATCAGTAGAAACATCCAATTCCTGTAATAACAATTCATTGATTTGGGTACGGGCAGTAAAAGTTTGATCTAACTCCAATTGTCCCATTTCCGAACGAATTTGAGTCAAAACCAAATTTACCATCGCCGATTGCAGATCCTCGACCTTATAGCGGGCTTTTTCCATATCTACAATCCGCCAATAAATCACCGCATCTACCTCAATGCCGACATTATCGCGGGTGATACACTTTTGAGGCGGAATATCGAGAACTTTTTCCCGAATAGTTTCTTGGTAGACAACTTTATCAATAAACGGGATCACAAAATTTAGCCCTGGGTGCATTTTTTTGTTATAACTACCCAATCTTTCCACCAAAGCTTCATTTCCCTGATTAACAACACGCACAGATCCAGCAACAGCAGAACCACCCAGCGCCAAAAAGACCAGTAAAAAAAACTGTTCCATAATAATATTCTCGTAATTTACAGGTATTGACCATTAAAGGCAGAACTAACAACTGTACGGGCGAAGCATTTGGAGAACTATTTTTGGCAATGACCGATAATTTATCTTCCAAATGCTTCGCCCCTACTGTACGGGCGAAGCATTCGGAGAACTATTTTTGGCAATGACCGATAATTTATCTTCCAAATGCTTCGCCCCTACTGACAACTAACTCAAAAAATGATCTGGAATGACAATTAAAGTCGTCCCTTCCCTTCTCACCACATAAACAGTTTGCTGAGGTGGTAAGCTGATTTTGTCATCATCACATTTTGCTCGCCAAGAGTTACCCTGGTATAGTACCCTGCCCACCTGTCCCGGCAAAATTTCCGTTAAAGTTTCAGCTATGACTGCATCTTGAATTTTTGATTTCCGTCGTCGTGGTTGCAAAAACCGCCGAGACAGGATAATCAGAATTGTGGAAAATAACAGCCAAGCTGTAACTTGTATCCACAAATTTCCTATCCCCAAGTAAGATAATAATCCCACCATCAAGGCACTAATACCCATCATGAAAGAAACAAAAGCTGATGGTAAAAAAAGTTCCGTTAAACACAGAACCGACCCTGCTAACAGCCAAATTAAGGTAAAACTTGGCATAACGCTTTTCCCTTACAATAGATTTACTCGTACTAATTTCATGAGAGACTGCAAAGAACCATGAAATCTATTCATCCATCCTTATCTGCGTTTATCTGCGTTTATCTGCGTTCAAATATTCTTAAAATCTGATTCCATGCAGTTCCATCTTAACTTGAGATTAGATACATCAATACAGTGAATATTTACAGAAAAAACTAATCATCAATTTAATTATGCTTTCTAATCAACGGATTATTAATTGCCCAAATTCCGAATGTGATCAACCAATTAACTCTGTGGGGGATACTATTTGCGATCGCTGTCACACTCCCCTAATTTACCGCTATCTCCGGGCAACTGGCAACCAAGTAGCAGAAATTCCCCCAGGAACAAAAGTAGCAGACAGATATGAAGTCATCAACCCACAAATTTGGCTAGATACCAAGCCTGCAACCCTACCACATATACCTGCCCCACTGCCAAATATCGTTATTCCCTATCTCAGCTTATATTCACAACGTTTACATATTCCCCAAGCTTATGGGTTTACTTCCTTAGCAGAAATATATGGTGATATTTTACTGCTAGAAAATGCCCCCATAGATGAAATAGGCTGCATTTACCCGAAAATTACCGACTCCTGGGAACAAGCATCTCCCGTCAGACAAGTTTACTGGTTATGGCAAATTCTCCAACTATGGACACATTTATCAAAATTAGGAGTTGCCCAAAGCTTACTATTAGCAGATAATTTATGTGTGCAAGGTTGGTGTATTCGGTTATTAGAACTGCATCAAAGTACAGAACCACCAACTTTACAAGATTTAGGTAATTCTTGGCGCAACTGGGCGACAATAGCCAAAACCACAATTGCCGAAAAATTAGAAAGCATAGTTGAGTTAATGTGTCAACCAGAAATTGATTTACAGATAATAAATACTCAACTCAATGAATTATTGCTAACAACAGCCGCCGACTTACCTTTATATTTAACCATAGCCGGGGCAACAGATCCTGGAACTGTTATTAAACATAATGAAGATGCTTGTTATCCCAGTCATCCGAGAGATATAGATGATCAATTACAACCACGACTAGCAATTATTTGTGATGGTATTGGTGGCCATGAAGGTGGTGAAGTTGCGAGTCAATTAGCTTTGCAGTCTCTCAAATTGCAAATGCGGGCTTTATTAACAGAGATAGGACAACAAACAGAACTATTAACCCCGGATTTATTATATCAACAAATAGAGTCTTGTTTGCGAGTCGTTAATAATGTGATATGGTCGCGCAATGACGAGCAAAAACGCCAGGGCAAAGAACGCATGGCCACAACCTTAATCATGTCCTTGCAAATCCCCCAAAGAGGAGAACAATTAGAAAATTCCCACGAACTTTATTTAGCCCATATTGGTGATAGTCGGGCTTATTGGATAACCCAGAATTATTGTCAACTTCTGACTGTAGATGATGATATGGTAAAACGAAAAGTTGGTTTAGGGAAAACTTTATATCGTCAAGCATTGCAAATCCCAGAAGCCAAAGCCCTGACCCAAGCACTAGGCACAAAAGAAGCCGAATTTCTCAACTTTTCGATTCAACGATTTATCATAGAAGAAGATGGGATTTTATTGCTGTGTTCCGATGGTTTAAGCGATCGCAATTTAGTCGAACAATCCTGGCAAGACTACGCAATTCCCGTGCTTACAGGCGATTTAGACATAGCAGATGCTACCCAGGAATTAATTAAACTCGCCAATGAAAAGAATGGCCAAGATAATATATCTGTAGTATTGACCCTTTGTCGTGTGGACAAACCATCCTCAATGGCAATTATCCCCGCACCTCCGGCAGAAATTACTCCTCCCCAACCCTTAGCTGTTCCCGATTCAGAAGCATTAATTATCACAGCATCCATAGAAACAGATTTAGCCGCAAGTTCCCAAGCCCTGCTTGATTTAAGTCTGACAGAAGCACAGACAGCACCGATAAAACCATCTAGAAGCAAAGGTTTGGGACTATTTGCGAGATTATTAGTTTTGTTGCTGGGAAGTACCACTGTCGGTTTATTTGCTTGGTGGCAATTATCTCCCCAATCATTCTCACAAGTCTGTCGGCAACTTCCCCAAAAGGTGCGAGAATTCTGTCCAGGTAGGGAGTAGGTAGGGAGTAGGTAGGGGAGGTAGGGGAGGTAGGGGAAGTAG
>NZ_JAQMTJ010000076.1:0-74010 GCF_028330815.1 Dolichospermum lemmermannii CS-548 | reverse complement strand
GGAGTCAGGAGTCAGGAGTCAGGAGTCAGGAGGAAGAAGGAGGAAGAAGGAGGAAGAAGGAGTTACTGTGTTTGTGACTGAGGAAGCAAACCATCCCGCAGTGATAAAACTGTAAATACTACTAAAGTCCCCAGTAAAGTCGCACCGATAGCTTGGTGAGAAACGGTAAGGGATTCAACTTGTAAATGTAAACGGAAGGTAGCCACACCCAAAAGAAGTTGTAAAATCAACAAGCCACCAGCCAGATTTGCCAGTTTTCGCAAAGCCGGATGTAGGGCTGGTGTGCGCCAAGAAATTAAAACAACTGCTAAAGTAGCGATGGTTGGGGGTACTACGCCAAAAATATGGCTGTACATGACATCACAAAGTTGTTCCCCGGACAAACATTGGTGCAAAGCCCAACGAGAACCGACTATTGCACCCAATAAACTTTGTAAGTAGACGCAAACAGCAGCAGTTAAACCCACCCAAGGCAACTTTCCTACTGTTCCCGTGCCTTGATAGGGAATCAAACTTGTACCGATAATTAACAACGTAGTGAAAAATAGTAACGCTGTTCCTAAATGGGCGGTAACGATATCAAACCGCAATAATTCAGTTACAGTCAGTCCTCCCAGAATCCCTTGGAAGACAATTAAAAACAGGGCAAATGTGGAAGCCCAGGGTAGCCACTTGGGTAAATGTTGACGATGCCACCAGGATAAACCACAAAGGGCGATCGCACTAAAACCAATTAAAGCTGCATCCAGGCGATGAAACCACTCCAAAAACACTTGGAGATTCATTTGTTTGGCTGGAACTAACTCCCCATAGCACAAAGGCCAATCAGGGCAAGCGAGTCCAGCATTCATAACGCGGGTGGCACTGCCTATAGCCATCAAAATTAAGGTGGCTACGCATATTTTCCACACCAAGCGACGAATCATCTCCTGGGGCTGTTGTGCTACTGTGGCCGCTTTATTTTGTTGTTCTAGGACAAATTCGTTCATTAACAATACCTTTGGACCGCTTGTGCTGGAAATTGAAAATTTTCTATTTTGATTTAGTCCCGACTTCTACTTACCCTAACCTATAGGTCAGAATATAGAAATCAGCTTTCCCTTACACTTTGGATCACTTTAGCTAGTTTCCGCTGTAAGATTTCGTGCTGTTTTGCAGATAGAAATAATTAATCAATGGGAATTAATGGAAATTTCTGAAAATTTTTTGCCTAATTGTCATCTAACCTGGGCAAGACAACTTATCTCCCTTGTACTCAAAATTGTGTTCTTAATCGAAAAAATTAATAAAGATTTCAGACCAGCGGATACTATATCTCATTGCCTGCACTACCTTAGTATGTAGAGTTACTTTAACAAGTGAAGTAACTTACAGATAAAATAGTCAATTAATCAAGAAATCAGCCGTGAAAATTCCAAATGCAATCTGGACATTACTCATTGGCATTGTCCTCACCCTCGCCAGTCTCTGGTACGGTCAAAATCACGGTCTATTACCTGTAGCGGCCTCAGACGAAGCCCCCTTGGTAGATGGTCTATTCAACACCATGATGACTGTTTCTACAGGCATATTTTTGATTGTTGAAGGTGTTTTAATTTACGCTGTTATTAGATATCGTCGTCGGGCTGGTGACAATGCAGATGGGCCAGCAATTGAAGGTAATGTGCCTCTAGAGATACTCTGGACAGCGATCCCCGCAATTATCGTTATCGGTATTTCTCTCTACAGTTTTGATGTATATAACAACATGGGTGGCTTTGATCCCCATTCGGCTCATGCTGCCCCGATGATGGAAAATGCCATGAATATGCCGGGAACGGCAATGGCTGCCACCCTCATCAGTACAGAAGCATCTGGACAAGTATCACAATTAGATACCGATGCTGATGCCGTTAAAAAACCAGCAGAATTAACCATTAACGTCTCTGGAATGCAATATGCTTGGTTATTTACCTATCCAGATAATGACGTAACAACAGGTGAATTGCATTTACCCATTGGCAAAACAGTGGAAATCAACATGACAGCCAGTGATGTTATCCACGCCTTTTGGATTCCAGAATTTCGGGTGAAACAGGATGCCATTCCTGGTAGACAAACCAATTTGCGTTTTACTCCCAGAAAAGCGGGTGATTATCAACTAATTTGTGCTGAACTGTGTGGACCTTACCACGGGGTGATGAAAAGCCAAGTTGTGGTAGAGACACAAGCAGCTTTTGATAGTTGGATGCAAGAACAGCTACTTGCTGGTAAAGATATCCCCAATCAAGCGGTAGCAATGAATTCCATGGCCATGACTGCCGATGAATTTCTCTCTCCTTACACTCAGGATATGGGCATTCACTCAGAAATTCTGCATCAAATTAAGTAGTTTAAGAATTACTTGAGTTGCAGTGGTTACAAAATACATGGGCGCACAAAATACATGGGCGCAGGCCCTGCGCCCCTACAAACTTTTTTAAAATATGACACAGGCACAGTTAGAAGAAATTGCTAATGTCCCTAACCATGCTGAAGAACATGAGGAAAGGCATTGGCGAGACTTTTTCGGTTTTAGTACCGACCATAAGGTGATTGGAATTCAATATCTGGTCACTTCGTTTGTTTTTTACTGCATTGGCGGCGTAATGGCTGATTTAGTGCGGACAGAATTACGGACTCCAGAGGTAGATTTTGTCACGCCAGAAGTCTATAACAGCCTGTTTACCCTCCATGCCACAATCATGATTTTTTTGTGGATTGTGCCAACAGGGGCGGGATTTGCTAACTATTTAATCCCGCTGATGATTGGGGCGAGAGATATGGCATTTCCGCGCCTGAATGCGGTAGCTTTTTGGATGGTTCCCCCAGCAGGTGTATTACTGGTTGCTAGTTTGGCGGTAGGTGATGCCCCCGATGCTGGTTGGACTTCTTACCCGCCGCTGAGTTTGGTGACAGGCCAGGTGGGTGAGGGGATTTGGATTATGAGTATCTTGCTATTGGGAACTTCTTCGATTTTGGGGGCGATGAATTTTCTCGTCACCATTTGGAAGATGCGTGTTCCTAGTATGGGCATCTTTCAAATGCCGTTGTTTTGTTGGGCGATGATAGCAACTTCGGCTTTAGTGTTGGTATCTACACCAGTATTAGCTGCGGCTTTGATTTTGTTGGGTTTTGATTTGTTGGCAGGAACAAACTTTTTTAATCCCTCTGGGGGCGGAGATCCTGTTGTTTATCAGCATATGTTCTGGTTCTATTCTCACCCAGCGGTTTATATTATGATTTTGCCTTTCTTTGGGGCAATTTCGGAAATTCTGCCAATTCATGCCCGTAAACCGATTTTTGGCTATAAAGCGATCGCTTTTTCATCCCTAGCTATCAGCTTCTTAGGCTTAATCGTCTGGGCGCACCATATGTTTACCAGTGGTGTCCCTGGTTGGTTGCGGATGTTTTTCATGATCACGACAATGATCATCGCTGTCCCCACTGGGATTAAAATTTTCGGTTGGTTAGCTACTATTTGGGGTGGCAAAATTCGCCTCAATAGTCCCATGTTGTTTGCTATCGGCTTTTTAGCAACTTTTGTGATTGGTGGCATTAGTGGCGTAATGTTGGCTGCTGTTCCTTTTGATATTCACGTTCACGATACTTACTTTGTGGTGGCACATCTCCACTATGTTTTGTTTGGTGGTAGTGTGTTAGGGATTTTTGCGGCTATTTATCACTGGTTCCCGAAAATGACGGGACGGAAAATGAACGAATTTTGGGGTCAGGTGCATTTTGCCTTAACCATGATTGGTTTAAATATGACTTTCTTACCCATGCACAAACTCGGACTCATGGGGATGAATCGCCGGATTGCTGAATATGATCCTAAGTTCACGGCTTTGAATGAAATCTGTACCTACGGATCTTATATATTGGCGGTTTCGACGTTACCATTTATCATCAATGCCGTTTGGTCTTGGTTCTATGGGGAAAAAGCCGGTAATAATCCTTGGCAAGCGTTAACTTTGGAATGGATGACTTCTTCTCCTCCCAGTATTGAGAATTTTGAAACTCTTCCGGTTTTGACTACTGGTCCATACGATTATGGGGTGAGTGAGGAACGGGTGGAAACTGAATCTGTGTTAACTCCCCAAACTGAATCAGCACTTTAGGGGATAAGGGGGAAAGGTAAGGGGAAAAAGGAAATAAAAAACCAATTACCCATTACCAATTACCCATTACCAATTACCCATTACCAATTACTAATTTATGCAAGGTCAAATTATTGACACGGGGAAAACTGAATTAAGTCACCACACAACTGTTTCTCATCATGAGGAACATCCAGATCATCGTTTGACTGGTCTATTTATGTTCCTTGTGGCTGAGGGAATGATTTTTATGGGTTTGTTTGGTGCATACCTGACTTACCGTTCTACTATTCCGGTTTGGCCACCAGTAGGGACACCGGAATTGGAATTGTTGTTACCGACTGTGAATACTTCTATTTTGATAGCTAGTAGTTTTGTGATGCACAATGCTGATACGGCTATTAAAAAGAATGATACTAAGGGAATGCGGGTTTGGTTGGCAATTACCGCAGTTATGGGGGCGATTTTTTTGGCAGGTCAGGTTTATGAATATGCTCATTTAGAGTTTAGTCTGACTACCAATTTATTCGCTAGTACGTTTTATGTGTTGACTGGTTTTCACGGTTTGCACGTTACTATCGGTGTTTTAGCGATTTTAGCAGTGTTGTGGCGATCGCGTACTCCTGGACACTACAGCAATGAGAAACGATTCGGGATTGAAGCAGCGGAAATTTACTGGCATTTTGTAGATGTAATTTGGATTATTTTGTTCGGATTACTCTATTTACTCTAGGTATTTATTACTTAGTTGTTCACTCCACTCGAATAACCTACAATCCCCCTCTCTTTGGGGGTTTTTTATTTTCTCTCTTTAAACTTTCTCAACTTGCTTGGATGCTTCCATTAGAGTAAATAATTGTCCTCATCTAATTATTCGCAAAATTTGATGATTTATTTGGAGATTTAAGAGTTATTATTTTTAGCAAAGATAAATTTAAAAACTTTCATAAACCGAATTAATGTGGTGTCTTATCCCCCAGTTTGTATTTCACAGCCTAGCTGTCCTATTCATTTAGTTGGCAAAACAGGACAAGCTGTAGAGATTTCTATTCATACTCCCAGTCCATATATCTGTGCCAATTGCGAACAGATCTTACCAGATTGGAAACAGCAGCAGTTTTTGTGGGTAGTGGTTGTTTTACAGCAATCACAATATTCTCTAGAAGAAATGACCACAGAAACAGAAATAGAAAAGGAAAAGCTGCGGGAAAAATTTATGCGTTTTGGTTGCGATTTGGCATTTAATTTGCGCGACCGCGGGTATTTAACAGACTTGATAGATCCCCGGACAGGTTATCCATTACTGTCTCATTCTGGCTTAGTTCCCCACGATGATACAGCAGTAGCCCAAGCCTTACTCAAGTATCCCGCAATTGAAAATAAATGCCATGTTCTTGTGCATCCTCAATGGGGAACTGCTGTTTATCCCAGTGTCATGCTTTCAGAAGCACCTCCAGACATCATTGAATCAGTCACTAAAGCCATAGCACCAATGCACGGTTGGATAGAGGTTTAGTAGAGCAAGGGGAGGTAGGGGAGGTAGAGGAGGAGGTAGGAATAAGATTTTTTCCACTGACAAAGGACAACTGACAACTGACAACTGACAAAATAAATGTGTAGGCTAGAATTACGAAGCTTTTAGTCAGAGGAAGGGAGTATGGATAGTAACAATTGGTTGCAACAGTTAATGATGTTGGGTATTGGCACAACTTCTTTAGTTGCAGATAAACTGAAAGAAGTCAGTGATGAACTGGTTAAAGACGGTAAACTCAATCCTGAGCAAGCTAAGGCGGTAATGGATGATCTTGTTACCCAATTACAGTCTGAACAAGGTAATTGGGATGAGCAAATGCACCGACAAATGCGGAATATGATGCAGGACTTGGGAGTTGCCCGTCAGTCAGAAGTAGATGAATTACGGGGAAGAATTGACCGTTTAGAGCGTCAGGTTCGGGATTTGGAAAATAAGCTGTGGCGCTAAACGGTCATTTCTGATTTAAACTAATTTGTGTTCTATCGGTAATCTGATCATCAGTAATTAAAACAGAGAGGGCTGATTTTGAAAGGAATTTTCCTCAGCGTGGTGTTAATGCTGGTATGTGTTGGCGTTTTAGTATTTACCCAAATTAGTGGTCAAAAAGATACTGCAATCACTGCAATCGGTAATTCTTCCCCAGCACAACCAACCACCACTGTCACTCAAGAAAACAATACTCTAATAAAGAGCAATACTATGTCTGAAGCTGAAGTTGTTACTACCGACTCTGGATTAAAATATGTGGAACTAGTCGAGGGAACGGGCGCAATTCCCCAAACTGGCCAAACCGTTGAGGTTCACTATATCGGTACTTTAGAAGATGGGACTAAATTTGATAGTTCGCGCGATCGCGGTAAACCCTTTAGCTTTAAAATTGGTGTAGGACAAGTAATTAAAGGTTGGGACGAAGGCGTAATCACTATGAAAGTAGGTGGCCGTCGCCAATTAATTATCCCTGAACAATTAGGTTATGGTGCGCGTGGTGCTGGTGGTGTGATTCCCCCCTACTCTACTTTAATTTTTGATGTGGAATTGTTAGGCATTAAATAGGTAGATAGACACAATTAAATATAAGATTGGCGGACAGGATGCCCACCCCACAAAAGTTATATATTTATTGTGGGGTGGGCTTCTAGCCCGCCATAGTCCTGGTTAAAAAACATATATTACTTCATCAACTTGAGTGTGATATGAATACTGCTTATTTGGACGAATCATCTTCCTTTAGCTTTGACTTTCTCGCACCTCACCCCAGCCAAGATGCTGATTTACTCCAACAGCTATCTTTTATTCCTGGGTTGAAAGAAATTCTCATGTTACGTCAAGTTCACGCTCTAGAACACGCTACGGTTTGGGTATTAGGGGACAATAAAAAACCCTATTCACCACCAGGAACAAGCACTAATACGCAATTAGATGATGAATTATTAGGTGGTTTGTCTACCGAACAGGGATTTTTTCTATATGGTGATGTGAATATTAATGATTTGCGCCGCGCGGTAACATTAGCTAAACATCGTCTTACCAGTGGAGAATGGGATTTAGCTATACATCCCCGTTGTGGCACAAATGTATCTGTGGCTATGTTATTAACTGCTGGACTATCGGTAACTGTACCTTTTATGTTGCCGTTTCGACCAATTGAACAACTTATTGGCTTAGGTTTAGTAGCAATGGCCGCAGCGGAAATTGCACCGGATTTAGGAATGCTCACTCAGCGTTATATTACAACTTCTATCCCTTTTAATTTGGCTGTTGAAAATATTACTATTGCTCGTGATTTTTGGGGAAAGGAAAGTCATTTTGTTAAGGTATCTTGGGAAAAATAGGAGTTAATAAATCAGGAGTTAATCAATCAAGAATTAATGAACCACAAAGGAACGAAGAACACGAAGGAAGAAGAAAGAAGGAAGAAAATTTAATATTTAGTATTATGAAAAAGCTTTACTTTTTAGTTCCGGGGACAGATGGTAAATTTGCTTGTGGTGGTCTTTGGGCGGAGTTGAAAACGGTTACTTTAGCTCAACAGATTTGTGCTGCTGAAGTAGTTACTTATCGTCAGCGGGAATCAGATAAATTGTTTTTAGACGATTTATTGCAAGAGGAAAATTTAGATGATGTAATTTTTGTGATTAGTTGGGGATTTGATGTTGGTAAACTTGCATCTAAATTGCAAAAATATCATGTAATTTATCATGCTCACAGTGCAGGTTATAAGATTAATTTACCATCGAGTATTCCCATAATTACAGTTAGCAGAAATTCTCTAGGTTATTGGGGACAACAAGCACCAAATTCTCTAATTTATTATTTACCTAATCAAATTAGTCATGAATTTACTAATTTACATCAAAATCGAGATATTGATGTTTTAGTTCAAACGCGGAAATCTTCAGAATATTTAATTAAGTCATTAATTCCAGCTTTAGAAAAAAAATGTAAGGTGTTGGTTATTGATAGTTATGTAGAAGATTTACCAGCTTTATTTAATCGCACTAAAGTTTATCTTTATGATTCGGCGGAATATTGGAAATTACAAGGAGTTAGCGAAGGATTTGGTTTACAACCAATGGAAGCATTAGCTTGTGGTTGTCAGGTGTTTTCTAGTGTCAATGGGGGATTATCTGATTATTTAGATCCAGGATTTAATTGTTATAAAATCGCTGGTTATGCTTTGGAATATGACGTAGATAGAATTTTGAAAGTTTTAGCATCTTCTACATCATTGACTTTATCTGAAAATGTATTAGCAGAATATAGAACTGAGAATATTATCCAACGCTTGCGGGTAATTTTAACAGAAATTAATGATTTCTTTACTCATGAAAATAATTACTCAAATCCAATTGCCAATTTGACAAAAATTCGGTTAGCAAAATTGTTTATACAGAGAATTTTTGGTAAAATTAAAAAGAAATATTTACAAAGTAATTAAGGAATCTCATGAATAGACGATTATTGGTGACAGGGGGAGCTGGGTTTATTGGAGCGAATTTTGTCCATCATTGGTGTCAAGCTTATCCAAATGATAAATTAGTGGTATTGGATGCTCTTACCTATGCTGGAAATCGCCATAATTTAGCATCAGTTGCAGAAAGAGAGAATTTCCGGTTTGTCCAAGGGGATATATGCGATCGCTCTTTAGTTGATAAATTACTCTTAGCAGAAAATATAGATACTATAGCCCATTTTGCCGCCGAATCTCACGTTGATCGGTCAATTACTGGACCTGCTGCATTTGTCCAAACTAATGTAGTAGGAACTTTTACTCTTTTAGAAGCTTTTCGTCAACATTGGGAAGCAAAAACACAACCTGATAATTACCTATTTCTTCATGTTTCTACAGATGAAGTTTATGGTAGTCTCACTTCAGATGAACCAGCGTTTTCAGAAACTACAGCTTATAGTCCCAATAGTCCTTATTCAGCCTCAAAAGCTGGGAGTGATCATTTAGTTCGGGCTTATTATCATACTTATAAATTACCGACAATTATCACTAATTGCTCTAATAATTATGGTGCTTTTCAATTTCCCGAAAAGCTAATTCCTTTGATGTGTATTAACATTTTAACTGGTAAAGAATTACCTATTTATGGTGATGGAAAAAATGTTCGAGATTGGTTATATGTAGTTGATCACTGTCGGGCTTTAGATGTGGTAATCCATCAAGGAAAACCAGGAGAAAATTATAATATTGGTGGTAATAACGAAGTTGAAAATATCAGTCTGGTACAAAGTTTATGTGAAATCATGAATGAATTAGCACCAGATTTACCAGTATATCCAGCGGAAAAATTAATTACTTTTGTGAAGGATAGACCTGGACATGATCGAAGATATGCTATTAATGCCAATAAGCTAAAAACAGAATTTGGTTGGACTCCATCCGTGACAATTAATGAAGGGTTACGTTTAACTGTAGAATGGTATCTGAATAATCATGATTGGTGGAAACCTTTGTTATGAGAAATTCGTAATTATCAATTACTACCCAATCCTTAATTCTTCTTAATAATGAATAGGAAATTTGGATTGGAGTAAATTTCTGACAGCTACTTCTAAATCATTTTCTTTAAGCAAAGATTCTCCGATGATCACTGTTTGTACACCAATTTCAGCAACAAATGATAAATCATCGGGGGTTTCTATACCTGATTCACTGATGACTAAAATTCCTAGGTTTTGAAGTTGCGATCGCCTAGCTGCCAATAATTCCTGAGTAGTGTTAATATTGGTATTAAAATCACTTAAACTCTGGTTATCAATGGAAACTATCCTGACATCTTCTAATGCGAGAACCCTATCCAAATCATTTAAGTTATGAACTTGGATGACAGCATTCATCCCTAAGTAGTGAATCACTCGTAAGAAGTTTTGTAATTGCTTATCTGTCAGAATAGCAGCAATTAATAATATTGCATCTGCACCAGCGGAACGGGCTAAATAAATTTGGCAAGGATCAATGATAAAATCTTTGCAAAGTAGAGGTATTCCTACGCGATATCTGATAGCACGAAGGTGATCAAACCCACCATGAAAAAACTTTTGATCAGTGACAACAGATACACAAGATGCTCCTCCTTTTTTATAAGCCTGAGCAATAGTAACTGGATCAAAATCTGGTCTAATTACACTATGATAAAGTGATGCTTTTTTCACTTCTGCAATTAAACTAGGTTTATAAATACTCAACTGCAAAGCCGTAAAAAAGTCCCGGACAGTAGGAGCAGCAGTTAACTGACGTTGCAAGGAAGCCCAAGACATATCTTTTTGTATTTGTGCAACTTCTAGTTTTTTCTGCCACACAATTTCTTGAATAATTGCTTGCATTTGATGATTATAACTTGTGGTTGGGTAGATCATAAAATCGGCATGATAGTCATAAATTTTTATTGATGAATCTTCACCTTTCCTTCTTATTTTTCAGAAAAAATTCTCACAAATCCATGTTTAAAACGCAACTACTTTAATTTCAAATCAAACCTGTCAACTTTGCTGATAGGTGGTTAATTTTGCTGAGAATTACCAAGCAAGCAGTTAGTTTTAAGTAATCTGATATAAGTACGATAGGGGATATAGTCCATAGGATTGTAACCAGCAAATTGTAAAACTAGAACACAAGCCCAAGAATATTTACCAGATATAATCGCTTTGATTATTTGCTCTATTTGTTCAGTCTTGATTTTTTTATGAACAGATGAATTATAATCGTTAAAATTTTGACTCATAATCTGCACTCCTGTTGGTAACAACAATCATCCAATTTTTTTGAAGACTTTCCTGATACTTATCAGCAAAGGCTTCTTTTTAAGACTACCGAAAATTACCCTCCTAATACATGAATTATTTTTTGATTAACTTGATGATTTTTTCGCTCTTATTTTTTACATTTAATTAACTGTCAGCAGATGATAATTTTAAGTGTAAATTTAACGGGAATAATTATATAATATTTTTCTCTTTTTTATGTTAATTTTTTTCAGTTGCATGGCAAGCAAGGGGTTTAGAAATACTAAGCCCCTCCAGGATACTTTTCAGTTAAAAATCCCTACTGACTAATAAAGGAAAATGTAGAGTAAAATTTTAGATATTGATTTGCTACATCCAATTTAGAAAATTGAAGATCATTAGCAGTTCTATTTACGGGCTGTTCTAAAGTAGAAATAATGGCTTGTGAGAGATTTTTGACAGTATCACGTTCAACATCAAAATAACAACAGCTAGAACTACCAATTTCTCTAAATATGGGAATATCTGAGCAAACTACTTGACAAGAAAAATATAGAGCTTCTGCTAATGGTAAACAAAATCCTTCTTGAGATGAAGCGGCCACAAAAATTTCACACTTTTGATATAACCAACATAATTCATGGTCTTTAATTGCATGAATTAGCAGCACTTGATTTTGAAGAGATAGATGCTGAATTTGATTAACTAAACTCTCTGTTTCTGGTCCTGTACTACCAACAACTATTAGCTTAGTCTCATCTTTTAAATAACCATTTTTCTTTAAAAAAGAAAATGATTGAATTAACAAATCTATATTTTTATTTTTTCGATGTTGAGCGACACATAACAGAAAAGAATCATGATCACTAATATCTAAATTATGAGGTGGTTCAGCAACAATATTACTAAAATCCACGTAATTATAAATAACAGTAATGGGTTTGAGTGTTTGAGTTTTGGGAAAATAGGATTTAAGACTGCTTAAAGTAGATTTAGAAACACAGGTAAGACCATCACTATGTTCTATACATTGTTTTAAAAACAAGCGATTAAAGATCACGTTTGGATAGCCAAAAACCTCTGGTTTTTCATAAGGATACAAATCGTGAATTGTCGAAACAATAGGACAAGGAAAAAGTGGTCGTAAAAAAGGAAAAGGAAAAGATAAATGGACAATATCAGGATTTAAATGCTTTACCAATTTTGGTAAACCAAATAAAAACCAGATATTTCTTGCTAAAGAACTATTTTTAACATCTACAGTAATTAATTGAATTTTTGGGGAATGAAAAAATTGTTCAAAGTAATCTTTCTGCCATGTTCCGACAATTAAAGTCACCTTGCTAACCTCTGGAGTATCAGCCAAACATTGAGCTAGATTTGCAGCGTGTCGGCAAACACCCGTTGGTTTTGTTGGTCTGTGTAAAGCAGCAATTAATATGTGCATATTATCCAAGTGGGAAAAATTAATTAGTTAAATTTAGGTTCAAAAAACTTCAGATTCAACATTAGTTCCTGATACTTTCTTGATAGCAATCTCTAAATAAAGTTTGTGCAAACGCTCTCCGACAATCTGCCAACTGTAGTTTTCATTGACTAGTTTCCGACCTGCCTGACCCATACTCACTATTAGTTCTGGGTTTTGAACTAAATGAATCATTGCGGCCGCTAAATCACGGACAGCTTGATATGGTTCATTAGCAGTAATCTTAAAACCAGTTTCATCTGTAACTTGAACAGCAGGTCCCCCTAGATCTAAACAGATGATAGGACGACTTGCTGCCATTGCTTCCATACAGACCCACCCACCAGAATCATGTAAGCTGGGATGAACTAGCACATGACAATCTTTTAATAAATCTAAAGCCTTTTCACGAGGCAACCTACCCCAAAATTTAACTTTTTTAGCAATTCCTAAATCTGATGCCAAAGTTTGCAGGTGATGCCATTGGGGTCCGTCTCCCACAATCCAGTATTCTGTATTTGGTAGATTCGCTTGAGCAAAGGCACGCAATCCTAAATGAAAGCCTTTCCAATGCAAAAGTCTACCCATGCTGATAAATTTTACTATTGGCTCATTAGGGATTTCATATTGATTTAGATGGTCTATGTCTGCCGCCGATAACCCTGATTCCGGCAAAATATGCACATGATTCACACCCATTTTATAGAGACACTGGGCTGTATCTTTAGTTGTGGCTCGGACTACAGCACTTCTTTGAGCAGTCAGACGGACAAAGGGGTCTTTTTCTCCCAGCCAGCGAGCGCCGCTACGAGCAATTTCGTAAATTTTGCCATTTAAGCTAAAATCCTGCCAAAAGCTTGCTGGTGCTGATTCTCCACCACCTACAGGACCCCAAACAAGGGGAATGGGTAGGAGTGAGAGGAAGCAAGGACTGGAATACTTAACAAAGGTGACATGATGGCTCAAGTCAAAGCCAATTTTCTGATGTAAGTCACGGGCGACAAAATAGGCTTGAATTTGCCAGAGGTAATAGTGAAACTGCATTCCCCCAGACTGTCCCCAGCGTCGGCTATCTTGCCAAAAGGGGAGGGTAAAGTAAACAAAGTGAAGATTGGGAACAGGGTGACGTGCTAATTCTGCGTTGATGATATCCTGACTCTCATCGGGTCGAGTGAGTACCCAGACTTCATGGTATTTAGCAGCTTCGCGGGCAATATTCCAACCCACACCAGGTTCAGAACCCATACCAGGTTCACAAGAGTAAGCAGACATTAAAATTTTCATATTTATACTTGTATTGAGTAGTTAACGCTCTTCGGGCAAGGTAAGAGACAAGAAATATTCCCCCTGCTCCCTATTCCCTGTTTCCTGCCTCTGCCGTGTCTGTTTCTTCAATCGTTGTTCTTGCCATGGTATTCCTACCATAAAGGCGATAGAGAGCATGAAACCCGGTTCTTCCAATTGAGTAAAAATAAAACCCATGACGAGAACAGTTAGTAAAGTAACTTTTAAAGAATCATCTAGTCCAAAATGTTGCCAGGCTAAATAGCAGAGAAATAGGTATGCTCCTACACCTAACAGTCCTAAATCTCCCCATATTCCAGCCCAGCCAAAAATGGGGCTGAAGAGACTAGAACCAGAACAAAGCCAAGAACTAACACAAAAATCCATTCCTTCCTGACCAATTGGATTGGTGGTAGCACCTAGTGGTCCGAGTATAGACCAATAATCTCTAAGAAACCATACTCCTAGACGGCTGACAGTATGTCCAGGACCTAGACCAAATAACCAATCCAGAGATGATTGATAATGAGATACAATAGAACGCACTGAGTAAAATTTGGTATACCAAGCATAACCATCTAATCCGTAAAGTTCCGGTCGCGCCCAAGATGTAAATCCAGCAAATGCTTCTAAGTTTTGTACACACCAAAGAAATCCGTATCCGAAGATAGCGATCGCACTCAGCAATTTTATAGTTTTACCAAAATCCTGGGCATTGGCTAAAACTAAAAGACCCCAGGCAATTAGATAGCCAAGCAAAAGTTGTTTAGAATCAGAAAATAGAATCTGCCAAAAAGCAGCGAGAATTGCCGCGATTCTCATCCATAATGGAAAAGTTTTTTCATTAGTGAAGAAATATAAAGCAAAGGCAACTGATACCGAAGCCGATACATAATTCCCAGCCCCCGTAGGAAAAAAAACCCCGCCACATCCGTCTGTTCCATTCAGTCCCTTCGCATAGAGTTTCCCGGCATCAATTAGGGGTTTCTGGAAAGCAGCAAGAACAAAGTTAATCACAGCAGACCACATCAGCCACTTCTTGATGCGGGTAATGGATTCCGCAGACATAGGAATACAGACGATGGACAAGAGGAAAATAAAGGGTTCGCAAAGCATCATGAAAGAGACAATTGCGTTAATCAAGCCTGTGTTATTCCATAATGCACTAGCTAAAACTGCGACCAGAAAAATCAAAAGTCCTAATACAAAAGAATAGGCAATATTAATTTGTTTGCGATCTTTTGCCCGACTGGTAAATAATACAACTCCTAAAACAAAGGGAACAACTGCGAAGTGAGCAAGGTTCAGGATTGAAGGAGCGCGAGTAATGGCACAAAAAATACGGGAGTAGAAAACTACGGAAAAGGCAAGGATAATTAAGCTTGTATTATCAATCCATCCTTTCTTTTTTGGTTTCTTAGTTGTGGGTGAATGCAAATACATAATTTGCCTATTGTATGACTGGAGAATGTATATAGAATTTTTCCATTTGATGCAATAAATAAACCTTGATAGAGTCAAAACAGGAGATAGAGTAATATATGTAATTTATACTGATTCTCAATGAGATGTGGTAGGGGAGCATCCACTTTTGGAAGAAACATAATTCTCGCACTCCAAAAACCCTACTATATGGTTCATCTAAAAAAGGCTATCCGCCAAAAGTGGATGCTCCCTGTGATAGTGCCTTCAAAATTCATTAATGCCTAATTAGATAACTTAAACGTTCCTCGAATACGCTGCCTTTTAGAACTGCAACATAATCAGATGTTCCCCGTAAATAAGTTCGATCACTTAGCAAGTCTACAACCTCCGTTTTAAGAAAGCTTTTGTATATTCTGAAAAGTTTATAATCATAACTATGAAGAAGCTGAACAACTGTATCTGTAGCATTACAATTCTCATGTCGTTCAAAAACAATGCTTCCGATTTTATGTTCATGAAGGGCTTTTTTCATCCCCTCAAATACCTCAAGCTCATGTCCTTCAACATCTATCTTGCAAAGAGCTACCTGAGATATATTATTTTCCTCTAACCAGGCATCAAAAGTAGTAACATCTACCTTGATATTTTCGCGAGTTGATCCCTTGATAGCGAAGTGTGGAAGAGTAGTATCTTCATCGTCTTTTTTAATATGTGACCATCCAGGTTGCACCGATTCCACTGTCATTGTTATTTGTCCAGAGTAATTTGACAGAGCTTTTGGAATTAAGGTGACGCAAGAAATGCAATTTGCCTTCAAATTTTCCATCAGACATTCTTGCAGTCGAGGAACAGGTTCAAAACAATAAATATGACCTGATGAACCCACATATGGCAAAATTTGGAGAGATGTGTCGCCAATATTTGCACCTATGTCACACACAATATCCCCAGACTGAATGAGACGACCAATTACAACAGTAATCCAGGTTTCAAAGTCTCCAAACCAGAATAAGTTCTTAACAATATAATCTTGTCCGCATGGGTAAGCGGCATATTTTATACCATATTTGGCTTCAAATTCCCCAAAGTTATTTGGTACATCTGGTAGTTTGCGCAATAAACTTGCCCGTGGTTGCTGAAATGGATAATGCTTTGTGAATGCACGCAAAGTAGTCAAAATCATATTTTTCATACCCCCTCAATATCTAATTTCAAAAGATAAATATTACTAATCTCTTTTAAATAATTATCTAGTTGTAAATTAACACTAATGTATGGGTTATTGTAGACAAATTGGCAAAATTTACAGTTGATTTTTTTATAAATTATTGAAGATTCCTATAGGTTACAAAAGTTTTCTCATAAATCGTTGCTACCTGCTCTGCTGTATTTTGCCAGTTAAAAAACTGTGACCTAGATAGTCCTTTCTCAATTAAGTTTGCATAAAGAGCAGGGTTTTTATAAAGCTCAATCACTGCATCTGCGATCGCTTGTGGACAATTCGGATCGATCATTATCCCCGCATCTCCTACTACTTCTGGCAAAGATGAAACATTAGAAGTAATCACAGGAGTACCACAGGCCATTGCTTCCACAATTGTTAATCCAAATCCTTCATATAAAGAGGGAGCTAAAAGCACATCAGCGGCATTGTAAATTTGCACTAGACGGGCTTTGTCTGGATTACCTAAATTGAAGATATATGATTCCAGATCGTGCGCTTGAATAAAGGCTTGTTGCTCCTGCGTAAATCTATCTCCTGTTTTCCATAGACATATTGGAAATCCCTGTTCTTTTAAGTCTTTTAATACTCGCAGGACTGTCAAAATATTTTTGCGTTGATGGGTGCTACCAACATTCAGCAAGCAAAAAGTGTCAGGGGAGGGCGTATACTGCTTACGAATCTCGGCCACCTCTGAAGTAGGAAGCACTTGAAATTCTGAAGTAATGCCATTGAGAGCAACAGCGATTTTCTCTGGTTTAATCTCTAACATCCGGGTGATATCTTCAGCCGTATTGGTAGAAACTGCAATTACATGATTTGCTTTTTCCATCCCACTTACTGAATATTTCCACATAGCCGTACTCAATGCGGGAATCCGTGATTGATCTCGCAAAATTTCTGGATAGATGAACTGCACCAAGTCATGACAGGTGACAACTACCGGCTTATTAGCTCGATGTAGTCCATAGACGATATGAGCATCGCTTTGGTCAATTACATGAAAAATATCTGCCTCTAATTGAGAGACAGCGCGGGGATGTCGCCAAAAAGTTTCATAATATTTTTTAATACCTAAGCCTGATAGATAGAGTTTGTCAGAGCTATTCCAAGGAATGGGAGCAATTTCGGCAATTTCCCAATTGGGTCGCACCGTCCTTAATCCTGCGACTAGGTTGTCAGCATATACATCTAGGCTAAATGCTGCTCCTGGTACTCGTCGGACAATCATTATTCGCATTGATTTTTCATCTTCTGGTCAGTGTTTTTGTATGGTTGTTGACCCCAGCCTCTATGCCAGATGTATGTCTTCTTCCGAGAGAATAGCCAAATAAACCAAGTGACAAAGAGAATTATTGCCCCAAGTCCCGGTATGTTTGCCAAAGTGACAATTTTTGCCTTTCGTCTCATGGATGGGGTATTTGCACTGAGACTGCTTGAGCGAATACGATACCGTAAAAGCATTTCCGGGCATCTTGCTTTGCGAACGATACCACTGGTACGAACCCACCACTCGCCACATTCTGCTTCGTAAAGCGATTCGTTGAATGGATGCTGTCTCATGGTTTCAGTTCGTACCATCCACGATGAGGGCAAGGGAAGATAGCGTGCCATAGCAAACGCCCGTATGCTGCCCTTTTCATTCGTGAGGTAGTGGTCAGCACCGACGAAATCGCACCCTAAGTTATTTGCATAGGTACGTTGAATCAGCGTTTTTTCCTGACACCAAACATCGTCACCATCACAGTATGCTACCCATGTCATTTTTACGTATTTTAAAGCTTGATTGCGAACCGCTCCTGGAGGGGCTAGTGGCATCCGAGCAATTTCTAATCGGGGATCTGCGATTAGAGAACCCAGTGTTGTCTCTACCCAAGTATTCTTTTCTTCAATGCAGAGAATGACTTGACCAATGGCGGGGTCTGAAATCACCGCTTGCACAGTATCACGCAAAAAGGGTTTTTCACGATCAGTCATTGCGGTAATGATAGCGGACACATCTTGACTGTCACATTTTTGTTTGCAAAGCATATTTTTCTAATTCTACAGGCTATTTTTTTATAAAACTTATTAATGCCTTATTAGATAAAGAAAACACATACAAATTTTACTGAATCGCTCTATACAAGGGTATTCTTTAGATAATCAGCTAATCTCAAAGCAAACGCCACAATCATAAATGTGGAATTGGCTTGACCAGAAGTTACAAAAATAGAACTACTGGCAACAAACAAATCATCCAAACCATGAATATTACAGTTAGTTCCGACAACACCATCTTGGGGATGTTCTGACATCCGCGTTGTCCCAACTTGATGAAATCCATCTCCAGCCTGTTCCCAGACGCTAGATTCAGGATCATCAGTTACATACTTTAAATAACCACAGTTATGCTCTCTGAGGTACTGATCCCAATATTTATGAGCTTGAACCACACCGTCTATATCTTGCTGTGTGAACTGAAGATTGATATTCAGTCTTCGCATTCCTATTGCATCCCTTTCATCTGATAGGGTGACAGCGCTATTGGGGTTAGGTATCTGCTCACTGTGATAGTGCAAAGGATATTTATTAGCAGCACTGTAAACAAACAAGGCCGGAATTTTTCTTTTGGCAATATATCGCCCATAGCCAAAACGAGGAACAAAAGCAATAGCCTGTTTAAAGTCTTTCAAAACATTCATAATATGCGCTCGATAGACCCCCTGATTCTCTTTTCCTATCGCAGCTTTTCGCATTGCTGTTGAGGTTAAATAATTTCTCAACACGGGCATATTTAAGGCTAAATAGGCAGAAGATAAAACGCCATTTTGATGAGATGGATCACCAAATTTGGGAGATCCTAGCCAAGCTACAATATTGGGAAGTTGTTTTTCATGTAAGAACTCACGAGTGAAGGAGAAACGACGACGCACATAAATTTTGTCTGGATCTCGATCAAATCCAAAAACAGTATCCTTGGGTGGTGTCGTGAAATGTATAAGGGCAATGTCTCCCGAAAGATGCCCCATGTAGAACTTTCCTAATAGCCCGCTATGGTTGCCAATACCACCTGGACGCTGCCGATCAGAGGCAAGTAGTAGGCGAGTAGTGTTTAATGCACCACCTGCCAGTACATACTTTTGA
Source organism: Dolichospermum lemmermannii CS-548 (assembly GCF_028330815.1). Lineage (NCBI taxonomy): Bacteria > Bacillati > Cyanobacteriota > Cyanophyceae > Nostocales > Aphanizomenonaceae > Dolichospermum > Dolichospermum lemmermannii. The sequence continues at coordinate 54,604 of NZ_JAQMTJ010000076.1, read as the reverse complement.
CATTTCACCCAAATATTCTTACCTACCAAGGTTTTGGCATGAAGTAACTCAACCTGAGTGCCTTGTTCATTAGTTTCAATTTCAGTGCAAGTTAAGCCATAAAGTAGTTTGATCTTTTGGGACTGCTGCAAATCATGAAAATATTCTTTACCAAAGTTGGTAGGGAGAGACCATCTTTCTAGGGTTGAGTTAAGTACCTCTGCATCAGGTAATCCTGGAACAATGGATTTCTGCTGGATGTTGGAGATATTTTTGATATTAAACTCTGACTGACCACAAAAGAAATAGTCACACGCCCTTTGAAAGTAACCTGTAATTTCCTGATAAGTGACAGGCCAATCTGAATTCTGAATATAAGGTCGCTGATCAAAATCCACAGGGTCGTAGGGCAAACAACGCCCACCCCAAATGATGGATGTTCCTCCCAATTGTCTGCGAGTACATTCTGACATGGGTGCATGGAATTGGGGATCGAAATGACTGGCTTCGCCGAGATTTTGAATCTCCTTAGAGAAATGTAAACGTCCACTCTCGATAAGAGCAACTTCGTATCCTACCTTAGCTAACTCTAAGGCTAAAACAATACCAGCCGGACCTGAGCCAACTATTGCAATATCTGATCTGAAAGTAGTTTCATTTTCAAGATTTTCTGCATCAATAAACATTTTTATGATTATACCTTTAGTTTAATAACGTAAGTTGCCACATTGTCAGAATCAGGATATCCAGGATTAAAGGATGAACAGGATGAAAATAAGGCTTTTATCACCAATTACTTATTATTAGCCTTAACTTGCCAATATGAATGGGATAACCACGGATGAATCCCAGGGGCAAGACTAGCTATATTGACAAAAAGCATCCCGGCAATTGTGATGCCGCGAAAAGTATCTAGGGAATGCAGACGAACCGATTGTTTGAGAGAGTGCATACATTGAAAGTTCCTGATGATCCAAGCGATTGGAAGTCACAACTACACAGACAAATCCTCAATGTAGTCTTAGTCCGCGCAGGCGGACTTAGTTTGTATAGCAGCGATTTCTGGTGTTGCTGATTAAGGGTATGAATTTTAGTCTCACGCAAAGGCGCAAAGACGCACTGAGGTTTGAGTTTTAAAGGTTCAATTTGGGAATTTCATACCTCAATTCAGCAACGCCCGATTTCTAATCGCCGAGGCTTGTTTTCAATAGTGGGGGTTGCTTTGGCAGCAAAATACTTGTGGATGACCTCAATATTTTTTTCCACTTCACGGCGGGAGTAGCTAGGATAGGTTGGCAAGTACAATAACTCTTTCTCAACTTGTTTGGCATTGGGGCAATCCCGATAAAACTCCTCAAATCGAGGTGAATCTGCGGTACTGGTAAAATGACCTGCGGCGATATCTCGACCTTGCTCAAACATAAACTTAAGTAGATCATCTCTGTGAGAATAGAGAACTGGAAACCAAAGGTAGGTATGAGAGCCATCATTACGGAGGGGAGGTAAGATTAAACCATGAATATCTTTTAGCCCTTCATAATAAATATGGGCATATTCGATTCTGGTTTTGATATTCCGATCAACATTTTTAATCTGTGACAAACCAAGACTAGCTTGTAATGAGGTAAATTGAGATTTGTAAATATCAGGAAGTTCTTTTGCTGGTTTACTTTCTTGAGGTTTTCTCCTAACTTTACTGTTAACAAATTCAACATTATTGAGATAACTGAACCGCAGAATTGGGTAGGTTAAAAGTTGAAAAAGAATAGGCGAACTAGCAATATCATGTATCAACCCTTTTTTAACTTTTTGGGTAATACCAGGCAGGGGAGGATGGGAAAATTCCTTTAATTCAGAACGAATTTTCTCAATCACATCTTGGCGATGAGAAACTACAACTCCTCCAAGAAACGTAGGTAGATTTTTGTGCATTTCCAAACTAAATACACCAACATCACTAATAGTACCAACTGGTTTTCCTTGTTCTTGTACGCCAAATGATTGAGCGGCATCTTCAATTATCGGGATATTGTAGCGATCGCAAATTTCTTTAATCTGGTGTGCTTTAGCAGCAAGTCCATGTAAATGAGTAATTAAGACTGCCCCAGTATTAGGATTAATTAGCCTCTCTACTTCAGCCGCAGAAATGTTACAAGTCTCTATGTCAACATCGGCAAATACGGGACGACCTCCCGCAAAAATTACCATGTTTATGACATCAACAATGGTATAAGGCGACAAAATTACTTCTTGTCCAGGCTTGATTAAGGCTTTGATAGCTAAATATATCCCCAGGCGACATTGATAAACACAAACTGCGTAATCAGTTTTAAATCTCTCGCAAAGTACCTGCTCAAACAAGTCAATTTTTTTGCTGTCTGGCCATAATCTTCCAACTAGGATGTAGTTCAAAAATGTGAGGTAGCTGTTGAGATTTGTATAAAGGCGATTCTTAGGATTAGGGCTAAAATTGAACATATATATCCTTATTAACAGGGTTGAAGGAGAATAGTTTGCCATAGAGAAATTAATCTATGGGCAATTTGTTCATGGGTGTAAAGTTGGTGTACTCGCGCCATACCATAGCGGGCAATTTCTTGTCTCCATTCAGCATCGTTGATTAGTCTGGCGAGGATATCAGCCAATGCACTGTGATCTTCTTCTGGAAATACCAAATCAGCACGACCAATGACATTGGGAATCTCACCTGAATTTGAGCCGATGACGGGAATTCCCATAGACATAGCTTCTATGAGAACATGACCGAATTGTTCCTTCCACGTTGGGGTTGAGCGAGAAGGTAATACTAAGACATCAAATTGGCTCAGTTCTGCGGGGGCTTGCTGATGAGGAACTGCACCTCTCCAGACAATGCGATCGCTAATTTGCAGATTCTCGGCTAGTTTTCGCAGTGCTGTTTCTTCAGAGCCAGAACCACAGAGAATAATTTGACTATTGATGCCGAAATCACTCAGTTGAGCAACTGCCCTAAAAATGAGGTCAATTCCTTTGCTGTGAGCTAAACGACCGAGAAAGCCGATCTGAAAAGTAGATGTATTGGCTGTGGGTGATTTTATGGATGGGGCAAAAAACTCTGGATCAACTCCCATTTGCGGCATTACTTCTAATAAGCCACGATAGTTCCACTTTTCCATCACATTAGCTCCGTCTTGATTACCGGAGATAATTGCACTGGCACTATTCAAGACAAATTTGCATATCTGCCAACGAGCTAATGGTAACTGGCGCAATTGATTTTCCCAGCCAAAGATGATAATCGGTTTGTTGGTGATGCGAGCTAAAATGGCGACTTCAAAAGCGCAGAGTGAAAATACTTCTTCCTCGATTTGGATCAAATCGGGTTGAAAATCTTGCAATACTTTCCAGATGACCCAAGGGGCATATAAATGCGCTCCCACCCGTCCCGAAAACATCACGGGAGCCGAATAGAGATGCAGATGAGAATAAGGGCGTTCTAGTGGGATGAGACGATCCCATTCCAAGGCTTTCCAGTTACTGGGAGCTAGAAGAGCGACTTCAATATTTTCCTGCTGTGCGATGGCATTCAATTTGCCCTGGTTAACACCGACAACATAGGCATGACTGACAAAAAGAACTTTTAAAACTTTGGCTGTTATATTAATTTGGGCTGTGGGCAAGTTGTCACGGTGTTTTTGTTTTAGCCTCATTTATTTTAGTTGGTTAGTATTCAAAAAACGATTTGTTTAGGCAATCAGCGCCCGAATTTTAGTCACAGTCCAATCAACTAACTTGGGTCGGTGTTGTGGTGCATACAACCATGTAATTGCCGGTTCAGCTAGAGGTAATGGCATCAATCCCACCCAGATAAACCAGAGGCTGTAGAAAAGTCGCTTTTGCCAATTAAAGTCTGAGTATTTCCAGAGACAACGAATTCCGGAGTAAATTAAATTGAGTGGGCGATCGCTGGGAACTGGATGCTTGTGAGGATCTAGGCGTAAAGAAATAATCCGCGACCATAAACGTCCGAGTGAGCGTTGTTCTAAATCAGTAGGAACTTCATAGCCCAATGCTTTGGCTTTCTGGGTTAACAAAGCAAAGTTCTGTAAATCATGGCGCACAAAGCGTTGAAATCGAGCAGCCGTTACTGTTGCCAATGCCCACTGATTTGTATCATGAATTCTGTAAGCACCCAGTGGTTTTTCTATGGCAGCAACATCACCATAAAAAGGAACTTGAAAAGATAAATAGTCATCTGCGGTGAGTTTATATTCATCAGGAATGGGAAAAAGCTTTTCCAGAACCTGCGGATTTAGGGCATTACCGCTAGTGGGAGTGCTGATATATCCACCTTTATCTAAGAGGATTTTCCATACTTCACCACTGGAAAGAGGGGCAGATCCTTGGGGCGAAGAGTAACCAAGGGATTTTCCCATTTTATCAACAACCGTTAGGCGATAGTGGACTTTAGAAAGTTCTGGTTTCCAGACTGCAACGATTTCTTCAACTGCATAAGGGAATAAATAATCGTCCGCATCTAGAAAAATAATGATATCGCCCTTACTTTTGGCAAACCCACTATTGAAAGCCCCAGCTTGTTTGCTATTGGGTTGGAAGATGGGAATGATGCGTTGACCATATCCGGCAATAATATCACGAGAATTGTCAGTTGAACCATCATCAACAACAATAATTTCTGTATGAGGATAGGTTTGGTTAATGGCGCTATTGATTGCCTCTGGGAGAAAGCGATCGTAATTGTAGTTGTTGATGATGATACTAACAAATAGTTGATACGGCATATTATTAATTTGCTAATAGGTTGCTAAATCAATTTAGCAATTGCTGGCGGTAAAAATAATTTCATGAACCTACGAATGCCACCCAAGCTAAATCTTTTAGATAACGGATAGTATTGACTAAAATAAATATCTATAGCTTGCTTTTTCTTCCCCGTATTAATTAACTGAATAATTGCAGGTGAAGCTTCTCTCTTCATCTCATAATTTTTAGCAGAAGATAGTTCCTCTGGAAAATCAGTCTTGAGAATTATATGGAAAGATTGTGCAGTGGAATCATCATTGATATTGCTAGACATTGAATTTTTAGTCCTTCGATACTTAGCAGTATATTTGTCCAAGAAGAAGAAATTCGAGTATTCAAAGCCCAATCGTAAACTAAAATCAAATTCTCCCCCATTTCCTACTTCTTCATAAGAACGCCATTTTATAGCCTTAGCGGCAGATGCCAGAATCATAAAGCAATCGTTGGGGAACTGGTGCAGTAAGGCAGCCTCTATAGACGATTTTTGTAATCCAGACCTGTCGGTAGTACGGAAGTAGAATTGATTAAGTTTAGAGCTAAGATTCTGGTCAATAGTACCTTCCTCTGACATAAAATACTGCTTGCCATAGGCTGTGACTAAATTGGGATGAATATCCCAGCAACTATTTAAGTCTTCTAGGGCATTAGGGAGCAATAAGTCATCATCATGAAGAAGAACTATTTTATCTCCTTTTGCTATCTCATATATAAAGTTGATATTTCCTGCCTGACCTAGAGAAGGAGAATGCCTAGTATAAGAAATAGGAATTTTGCATTCCTGCTTAATATCTAAAACTAGGTTTTCAGTTAGGTTATCATGAGAGTCATCACCTATGACGATTTCGATTGGTTGGAGAGTTTGTTCAAATACTGAATACAAAGCTTCTTGGAGAAGCTGAGGTCTTTGATATGTTGGAATACATACAGATATGGATGATTTCATTAATTTTTTCACTTGTAATGTGATAAGTAAAACCTATGTAAAAGAGGGCAAAAAGTTTTTTAGCAGCACGAAAACAGTTATTTGGGTATTACGGAATACTGAGAAATAGGATGTTTAGGTAATCCAATCCACTCAGAGGGAAGAAAGTCAGATAAAACAGGTTCTTGTTCATTCCATGGTTCAGGACGAACTACCAGCTTATCTTGATGCTCCCCTAACCAAGCTCCCCACCAACTAAATGTGCTATTTGCAATCACAAAATGCTTACATTGACTCATCAGATATAAAGATTTTGCGGGTGTAAATCCTTCTACATAAATAAATTGGCAATCAAGGTAGTCTAGGAGTTCACGACAGTAGGAGATATCATCAGAAAAAACAAAGATACAATCAATGGATCTTCTGTCTCGAACAAAACTAATTGCGTTAATATAATACTCATTTGAACATACACCCAATGTAGAATGCTGCAAAAAGTCACCTCTTCTGACGCTAACTGCAAGACATTCTGTTTGTTCAGTCAAGTATAAAAGTTTTGAAAGTGCTTCACATATAAATTCACTTCTTAAAGAGAATGCTTTAAGAATTAGATCCTTTTCTGGGAAGAAGCTAGGGGACTGAAAAAATCCTGTGTATGATTGATATGGTTGTGCAAAATCTAATTTATAATTATTTTTCTCACTTTCTATGAATATATTATTTAGCTTGTAAAACTTTCTGAGATTAGAATTATGCTGAACCCTATTAGTAAATGAATCCAGCTTGGAACAATATTCAAAATAGTTGAATACAGACAACTCCTTAAATAAAAACCTTGCAAATCCTTTGCGTGTAGATAAATAATCATCTAGCAAAACTTTAACCTTAAATCGCTGCGAAATATTCAAAGCTAAAGCCAGTTGAAACAACTGATTACCCAGCCGTCCGTTGAGTCTAACGAAAACTTTTTCAGCGTTTTTCATAATATTTGCAATTTTTATGCTATTGTCATGAGCAAATCTCTAACTTTCTGACCAGCTACTCTCCAGTTCAGGCGCGATTCGTATTCATTAAAAGCAGAGAGAGCTAATTCTTTGTATTGAGTATAGTTGGTAAAGATATTAAAAATGTATTCACAGTATTCAAAAGGATCGCTATCCCGATCAAATAGCTTGCCATTCAAATCATCTTTGATAATTGTCGGAATTCCACCCACTCCTCTAGAGATACAAGGAACTCCTAGGGAATTTGCCTCAGCGAAAACAATAGGGGTACAGTCCGCTATTGAAGGTAGAATTAAGAAATGAGAATCGGCAATAAGTTGATATATTTTCTTTTTACCCTCAAGAGTAGATTTTGAAATAAAACCCAGAACTTTAACGAAATCAGGTAGGGGTTCGTCTTCAGTCGGTTGACAGCCAACTATTGTTAATTCAGTTTTTAAACCTGAATTATTCAGTTTTTTAGCCACCTCTAGGGCAACATCACCACCCTTACGAAACCAGTCAACTCCTAAAAATAAGAGTTTGCATTTATCAATTGGTCTAGATTCAATTGCAGCTTTAATGTCGTCAATATTGTGATCACTTTCAATATTAGCTCCAAAAGGTACAACTTTCACCTTTTCAGGATCGGCATTGTAATAGTTAATAGCCGTTTGGGCTGCCCATTCAGAGGAGTAAATGGCTAACTGAGATTTCTTGAGACTAATACTCTGAATCAAATGGGCATTCTGAAGTGATTCTTTACAGAGATTATTATACATAGGGTAAAAATCTATGATATTGGCGAAGGTTGCATCTGCCCAAAAAACAATCGGTTGATTACATTCTAGATAGGCAATTGAATCACTTCCTGCACTGAATACAACATCAGCTTTGATGCTATTGAGATTTTTATAAATTTGCCTTGCATAGTTCTTTGAAATTAATGGCTCGATATATTTTATATAGTTTTCTCCAAAACATTTGTAGTAACGACTTTTCAATTTACTTACAAATTGTAGTGCTAATCTATCCTCTAATGGTCCAATATAATCAAGAGGTATAGATTGCTTTTGAAGTGACTGAGCAATATAATAGCCTGTCCCAGACCAATGGTTACTTAAAGTTTTTGCATCAAAATTAGTAACGTAAGCCATTTTCATTGATTGTTCAATCCTTTTTGAATTAAGATTATAAAAAATCTAAAATTTAGAACCTTTTTGCTTTCTTCCACTAGTCAGGAGTCAGTGAAGCACGGAGATAATTTTTAAATCGGATGAAAAATGACATAATTTCTTATCTGCCTACAATCACTTCCTGGTAACTGCCTGATTTGAGAATTCGACCCTGTTCAAGTTGATAAATACAATCGCAATGCTCAATTGTGGAAAGACGGTGAGCAATAATAATGATTGTCTTACTACCAGCTAAAGCTTTTGTTGCTTCAGTAATCAGATGTTCTGTTTCAGTATCTAAAGCGGCGGTGGCTTCATCAAAAACCAGTATTTCTCTTTCGTGATAAAGCACCCTCGCAATCCCAACTCTTTGGCGTTGTCCTCCTGATAAAAGAACTCCCCGTTCACCAATAATAGTTTTCAGTCCATCTGGAAGTTGCTCGACTATTTCGCCAAGTTGAGCCATTGCAATCGCTTTCTTTAATTTATTTTGGTCAATTAAATGATCAGCAACTCCATAAGCAATATTTCGTTCAAGGGTATCGTCAATCAAAAATATAGATTGGGGAACATAGCCAAGCATATTCTGCCAGGAGCGTAAATCGCTATAAACTGAAACTCCGTCAACTTTGATATCTCCAAATTGAGGGATAAAAAGACCGAGAATAACATCAACCAAAGTGGTTTTACCAGCACCAGACTTACCAATTAGTCCAATAGACTCTCCCTTGCGAATAGATAGGGAAATATCTTCTAGTACATTTCTTGTAGTGTTTGGATATTGAAAGGTGAGGCTATTTAAAATAACTCTATCAGAAAATTGAAATGTTTGCTGCCCTTTTGGCAATAATTTGTTAGAAACTCTAGCAGAATCAAAGTTACTTATCAGCTTTTCTTTTTCCAATTCTTTAAAATCAAAAAATAGCTGATCAAGAGAATAACTGTTAGCTCTAATTACATTAATGCCAGAGATTAAATTTCCAACTGCTGGTAGCAGACGAACTGAAGCGAGCGCAAAAATTCCTAAAACCCCAGTCAGATTTTGCGTTTTATCTTGATTTAAGGTGATAAATAAAAATGTAAAGCCTATTAAGAAACTCATCATTAACGGCTCAAGTACAAAGCGGGGAAGATTACCATATGATGAAGCTAAAGTGTTACTTTTGGCATAAATTTTTGATTGCTCCTCCATCTGATCCTCAAAATAGGATTCGCAACCAATAATACGAGTTTCTTTCAATCCCCCTAATCCATGATTTGTAATCCGAATCATCTCCCCATAAGCATGAAACCCATCTTTACTCCAACGAGCTAAACGGTCTTTCATTGGATGCAACAATCCAAAAGAAATAAGTAGCAGCACCGCAATAAGAATTAATGCGATCGCATTAGTTTTGATTAAAAGCAGCATTAATGCTAGGACGATTACAGTATTAGAGATAAATGTCAAAGATGTAGATACTATACCAATAGAAACTGCATCTGTTGTGTTAGTGATATTCTGAATAAGTGTTGCTGAATTAATCCGTAGGTGGTAGCCATAAGGAGCTTCAATATATGCTTTTAGAAGCTTACAAGACAGTTCTCTTTTTAAACTAGAGCTAAATTTGAACACTGCTTTTTGAGCATTAAAAGCCAAGAATGCTTTTAGATAAAAAGCAATAATAACTACTAATCCTAGAAAAATCAAAAATTGCTGTTCTGAGTTAAAATACAATTGTTTGTAAATTAAATCTAACCAGTAAATACTTTTGATTGCATCTGGACTGACAGCGATGCTAATGAATGGAGCAATCATGCCAGTTCCAAAAACTTCTAAGCTAGAAACAAGGATGAATAGAAAAAGCATCGCTACAAGCGATTTATGATTGCCTTTTGTAATATATAACAGCTTAGGGAGAAAATGAGTCATTAGTGCTTAATCCCTGATGAATTGGATTTATAAAGAGAGACATCTAAAATTAGGTTATTCAAAAAATTGAAGAATTTTTTTTATGATTTATAGGACTTATTTTGTATCTTTTACGATGTAGAGAAATCAAACTAAAAGGTGAGGTAAATATGCTCAAGTAGCTTGACGGATGAAGAGTGGTTAATCATAGAACCGCTATTGCCAAAGAAAAAGCTGACTCGTCCGCAGACATGGACTAAACGAGAAATCTTAAAATCTTAGATGGTATTTTCTATCAACTCAGAACCGGATGTAATTGGGGAGACTTACCCAAAGATATGCCTCTCTACTTAATTATGTACGTGTACAGACTAAAGGATCTTGTTTTTATATGTGTACCAAATGGTCGCGCAATTCTCTGATAGCAGAACGGCAAAGCCTAAGAATTTTTTTAGGTACTTGCCTATAATCTTCACCATGGCTGTGAATTAACAAAAGATAGTGATATATTAAGAAGATTCTTATTTGTTTTGAGTTGGCTGCACTATAAACAACATTCTTAATTGATTTTAAAGTAGCTCGTCTTAGCCTTGATTGACTTATAGTGGCAGATTTATTAATTATTTTCCAAAACTCATAGTTCTGCTGATAGATTCGTGTCACACCCTTGGGCGCGTTGCCTAAGTTCCCGTATACACCTCCTTTATGAATTCGATAAACACTCATTACCTCATTGAGATATCTTATCTTTCCGTGCTGTGCTGCGATTAGGTATAGTCCATAATCTCCAAAAGGAAGAGAAGCAAACCAATCAGGCAGATTTTGAATCAAATTTGTCTTGATTACAACTGAAGCAGTTGCAATATAGTTGCTTCCTTCAAGGAGGTTATCCAAAGTGCTAACTTCTGGGGTTAAATCATCACTATTTAGTCGATTTTTTTCGGGATAATCCTCATTAATAACTGCGGCGTTATGAAAGCAAATGGCAAAGTCAGGGTTGGCTTCCAAAAAATCAACTTGTTTTTGCAGTTTAAGAGGATCTGTCCAATAGTCATCACCGTCACAGAGGGCAATATACTTAGATTTGGGAGTGGTAATTAAGTCAATACAATTTTGTGCTGCTCCTACATTTTTTTCTTGTAAAATTAGTTTTATCAAGTCAGGGTATTTATTCTTGTACTCTAATAAAATTTCTCTTGTGCCATCTGTTGAAAAATCATCTGCGATAATTATCTCCCATGCAAAATCAACTTTTTGCACAAGAAACCCATCAATTGCTTGTTTTATGAAATTCACATGATTGTATGTTGTCGAACAAACTGATAGTAAAGGAACGTCCATCTTATTTACCCTTTTCACACATTAGAAAAATACTTGAGCATAAATCAGGATATTGTTGTCCCAGTTGATAACACCCTTCCAAATATTCTGGGGAAATTATATCTGTACTTAATAATCTATCCCATTAAAAATTGGCAAGTGCTTTAAAAAATATTCCAGAGCGGTGAATTACAATATCAATAGCTTCATTTGAGGCTTCAACACAGGTAATATCTTTAAAAAGAGTTAACAATCTCCTTCTAAAATCTCCTTTAAAACTTCCTAATTCCATTATATTGCCTAAACGAAAAAATGGAGTAAATGACTTAATCATGAAAGGATGAATTACATCTAAATCGAAATCATAAATATATTTGTGATTAGATGTGTCTTTCCATTCTTGGTTGTAATCTCTGTTTGTAATCATAGTTTTAAACTCCGGTGATTATTAATCTTGTCCTGGACGATAAAAACGATTTTCCGGTTTTTGATACCACTCATCAAGTGTTGATGGAGTTCGAGAAAAGAAACCTATTAATTGTTGTAACCGAGAACTCATTTTTTCTAATTCATCATACCCTACAGCCCTTGGGTAATCTAACTGTTGTTTCATAAATGGTTTTGTCAAAGTTATAGTTATTGCTCTTCTTGCCTGATCAGTTTTGTTAATCCCTGCTGCGTGCCATAAATTTGAATTAAAAAATAAAATATCTCCTTTTTTGCCTAAAGCTCTATCCGATATATCATAAAATTCTTTTTCAGTTGGTTTTTCGTCCTGCTTATGAGATCCAGCTAACAGATAAGTAGCTCCGTTCTCCAAAGTAAAATCATCCAGCATAATTAACAAATTAAGCATCAATGGAAATTCACCTGAAAAAAATCGGACATCTCTATGAATATTTGCTACATAAGACGGCTTTTCAGGTAGATTTATAACACCTCCATAGCTATTAAGAATAAAATTGCCATTGAAATAATCTTTAATAAAATTAAATATTTCTGATTGGCATATTTTATCAATCACTTTTATATAAACCATGTCATGAGATGCAATTAAATGATGAACTGTTCCATCTGTAACAGCATCTATGCCATTTTTAATCTGAATCTTTCTACACAAATCATAACTTCTTGCAAGAGAGAGATTAATTTTATCAACAAACTTATCATCGAAGACAGAATCTATGATAGTAAATCCGTATTCTAGTAAACTATTTTTATGGCTGTTCATGATTATTTGCTCCATATATGTCCATGAATTCCTCTCTTAAAATACCTAAAAATATTTTATCAACAAATTCACCATTCCTAAAGTACCAATTTCTTAAAACACCTTCTTTTTTCCATCTACATTTATTCATGAATAGATTCAAAGATGGCTGATTATTGGCAATAATAGTTGTTTCTAATCTATTTAATCTTAATTCATTAAAGGCATAATTCATTATAGCCACAACTACATTATAACCGTATCCTTTACCCCGATAGTTTTTATCCAATAATAAACCATGTTCAGCATTACCATCCTTATAATTGATATTAATAAGATTTGCCATTCCAATTGGAACATTATTTTCATTGAGAATGATAAATCTTTGATTGTTAGAATTACATGAAAGAGATTTATACCAAGTTTGTTGATCATTCATACTAGTTGGAAAATGCCAACCTCCAAGCATATATTGAATTTCTGGATCATTTGCCCATACTTGAAGTTGTTTTAAGTCTTCTGCTTCTATAGCTATTAATATAACCTTTTCACCGTGAATGTTCATTTAATTCTACCTTTAATATTGTTCAAATATAATGGTTACTATTTTGCTTAAATCATCTTCAGAATATCTTTGATCTATTGGTAGATGAATTATATTAGTAGTAAATTTATATTCAATATTATCTTCATCAACCCAATCCAAAACATTAGACCAATATTGTGCTGTATATACTCTATTTTCAATCAAGATTCTCCTAATAGTTAAATCATCTGTATAAAATGGATAAACCATAGGAACTTGATCCAAATTGAGTTTAAAATCTATTTTATTTAAATCTTTTAGAGCAATATATAAATAATTATAATTGTCTCTCCTACAAGCAGCAACATCTTGATAGTCTATTGAACTCAGCATTCTTTGAGTCAACTTTGACATCCTCAAAATAGGCATATTAGACAATGATTTATCATTGTTTATAAAGAATGAATAACCATTTTCCGCATTCATATCAATCCTACGAAGTAGGTGTGCAAACCTTTCATAAGAAATATCTTGTTCCAATTCTCTTTGAATAATCTTAGTAGTGTATAAATATGCTCCATCAGCAACACCAAAAAACTTTCGAGGTGAATAAAATGTATCAGTATCTTCTAAAGGTTCTGCATAAAAGGCTTGGGCATTATCTATGATTAAATTAGCACACCTCATTTTTAAAGTATAGATAAAGTCATCTTTAAGCCCAAAGTAGTTAGTATATAAAAAACATTCGTCTTCTTTAATTAATGAAAAGTCAAATATGGGTTCAAATTTTTCATTAATGAAATAGAATTCATGTAATAAACCTAATTTTCTTACCGGCTCTACTAGAGCCTCGCAAGTGTAATAAGGTAAATATATTTTCTTGTAAAATCCTGAGATTAAGATATATTCTAAGGCATTTCTTCCAGTATTTAAACGGATAGCTTCAGAATGATATTCATTTTTCTTATCAAGTTCAAAGCCAAAATATCCACCTATTGCATTCATATTAATTCATACTCCTGTAGCATTTCTCTTGTTTTTTCAACTGAATTAAACATTAAAACATCAATAATTGAAAGCCAAGGAACAAACTGATTTTCAAATTGTTTGTATTCTACTAATTTGGGTTTGATAAAAGATAATGTTATACCATTTTCTTTAAATACATCTTTTGAGTATAATGTCTCTCCTCCAATTGAATTTATGTAATGTTTCGAGTCCAAGCATTTATTTATAGCAATAACTCGTTCTTCTCCTTTCAATGTATTATCTTTATCAATTTCTGAAGAAATATAAAATTGTGTCCCTATATCTAAATAATTGCAAATCAGTATTAAGCTTTGTGTGATCATATCTGATATATTCAGTTCGTCAGTCAATAGTATACACTCTAATAATTTTTTGGTATTTGAGTAAAAGGGAGCTTTTGAGTAAGCAGAGTCAACTATTTTGAAGAGTTTTTCTTTCTCCTTATCCAACTTATTTGTAAAATATCTCTGATTGATGTTCAAAAAAGTAGAGTCGTTCTTGATGCTAAATGTAAATAGATGGGCTTGCGTATTTAAGAGAATTCTGTTTCTATTTATCCACCCACCTTTTATATACTGTACATCATCATAGATGATAAACTTGTCTACTGTGTTTATAAGTTGAAAATATCCAAAGTACGGAAAAAGGTATGGTTGCATTATTGCCAGTTTCATAATTATTCAGAATCTCTATTTGTCTCTTTGATTTCGTTTGCAACTACAATTTGAATAATTTGACATATTTTACTAATATCATCTTCTGAAATCGCTGTTCCTGTCGGCAAAATCAGAACCCTTTGCGCTAATTTCTCTGTCTCAGGTAGCAGCAAACCCGCATGAGGAAAATAAGAGCGATATGGTTCCATGCGATGACAACCAGGATAAAAATATCTCCTAGCAATCACATTCTCAGCATGAAGAATCTTAATTAATAAGTCTCGACTAACCTGAGTCTTCTCCTCATCTATATCCAAGATAATATATTGATAGTTATGCTTCTCAGATTCATTGACTGGAAATAATGATATTTCTGGAATGTTAGCTAAACCCTCTTGATAATAATGATAATTACGGCGATTGACCTCAATAAACTCTTCCATATTTTCTAAAGAAGTCAACCCCATAGCGGCTGATACTTCGGACATTTTACCATTAGTACCTAAGTAAATGACCTTATCAAAATCAGAAAAACCAAAGTTTTTCATCAACCGCAATTTTTGATTTAACTGATCATCATTGGTGACTATTGCACCTCCTTCAAAGGTATTGATAAATTTAGTAGCATGAAAGCTAAATACCTCAGCATTACCAAAATTACCAATCATTTTTCCTTGATGAGAACAGCCAAAAGCATGGGAAGCATCAAACATTAGTTTGAGTTGGTGCTTGTCAGCAATTTCGGTCAAAGATTCAACGTCACAAGGCTGTCCCCAAACATGGACACCCATAATCCCTGATGTATGCGGTGTAATTAAAGACTCTACTTTCTCCGGATCAAGGGTATGGGTTTTAGGGTCAACATCACAAAAAATCGGTGTAATCTCTTGCCATTGTAAAGCATGGGCTGTGGCAATAAAGGTAAAAGAAGGAATAATTACCTCTCCCTTTAACTCTAAGGCACGAATGACCAACTCTAGGGCGATAGTACCGTTACAAACAGCGATACAGTGCTTAACTCCTAAATAATCAGCAATCCGCTGTTCAAAGTCTTGCACAAATACCCCATTGTTAGATAACCATCGGCGATCTAACATATCATTAATCCTGTTGAGAAGAATATCTCGATTTCCAATATTTGGACGACCTACAAATAGTTTTTCTTTAAATTTTGGCTCTCCACCAAAATATGCAAGTTCGGAAAGTTGATTTAGCATTAGATTTATTCTCAGGAAGATAAGTAAATTAGGGTAATTTAATTGAACGTCCAAAAAAACAACAGGGATTTTACTCAGGTAAGAAAATTTTCCTATCAATTCATTACCCAGAAATCTTTAACACTTTTACCGCCCAGCATTCGAGATTGTCTATAGGTAAACTCTCCCACGGAAGGATTACGATGGGGATGAATTACACCTGTTGCTTGTTGCCAAATTTCTGCCGGTGCAAGAGATAATTGATATCTAGATTCATAGTCATGTATGGGACATTTGATAGCTCTACGTTTAGAACGTTTCCGATTTCAATCACACCTTTTCTGCACTTTAGCCTCCTGATCACTAACTAAACAATAGATCATAAGAAGGTTGCACGGGAAGGACTGAGATCAAAAAGACCATCAAAGTCCAACTCCTGATTCAACATTGTTTGAGGTGTTAATTTTTTAACTAGGAAATGTGTATTTATTGACTTACAATTCTTAGTAAAAACAGCGTAATTTAAGATTAGATTAAATCAATCAAGAGTTGTATTTTTTTGTTCACACTTTTATCTAATATTTTCTAATTGGTTCATTTAAAGAGAATTTTGTGCATCTACCTTTTTTAACCCTAGACTATGTTTTAAATTAGCATTTTTGCATAGTCTATTGTAGACAAATTGGCAGAAAGTTTGTAGGATTGCAGATGAATTTCAAAAATCTACTTTCTCATATTTGAGTAGATATATCTGATAATTCAATCTCTATATTTTGGAATAAAATTCTGGTAATCAGATGATGTGTCTGAATTTATAAATACTGGGTTAAAAGAATTAAATGATAGTTCAATACAAAAGTCAATAGCTAATTTCCGGTTTTATGTTAACTTCATACAATCTTTATAGTTATTAACCAAAACTATGATGATCACGGTTAAATTATAAATATTTAAAGAAGATATAACTTATTTCCCAGCGAAGTTATAAATAGTATATTTAGCAAATTAAAGGATTAACGACATTTTGCCAATTTGTCCACTCTAGCTCATGAAACAGTGGTAGATTAGAACTTAGTTAAGTTTTACAGATTCTATATCAAAGTCAAATTATTTGCCAGTATTCTGGTTATTCTATGAAATTACATTCATGAAATACAGGATTTCCATTTAACTCTTAAGAAAATTATCTGCATTTGCATATTCTAGAGTCCTCTTGTCTGACTACACAAATAATTATAGCTAAGTAGGTGGGCGGAGGAAAATCAAAATATATTTCGTTTTGTGAAATGGCTAAGACTCAACCACAATAACGCATTGAGGTAAATTTACATATTGTTACACATTTTGATTATTTCACGTCCACCTACTTAATAGTCATATATAAAAATTAAATATGACTTAGTAATTAAGATACTTGATTAGAAATTAAATTAGAAATTATCTAAGGTTTGATATGATAAAAAAACGCTATTCTCAGCAAAATTTAGCTCAACTAAATGCACAGCAACGTCAATCTAAGCCTTTGATTTACACAGATCCATCTGAAGAAGGTAATGAAGGTGGATTGAACTTAGGTGAAGTATTAGCAGTTATTCGTCGCAGAATACCGATAATTATAATTGGCACAACTACCATTGCGGCTGCGACGACAGGATTGGCTTTGACTAGCACTCCCACTTATGTCGGTAAATTTGAACTTTTAACTGAGCCGATAACTGCTGAAGATAAAGTTGCACGAGACGATAGATCAAAAATAGATGAGACTGCTAATAAAATTGATGAAACTAAGTTGAAGATTTTACAAAGTCCTAAATTGATGTCTCCTCTCACTGAAAAAGTGCAAAAGTATTACCCAGGTAGCAGCGCACCTCAACTTAATATCAAACTCCTACCCAATACTCAAATTTTAGAAGTTAGTTATCAAGATACCGACCCTAAAAAAGTTTTGTTTGTATTAAATCAAGCATCTGAATCATACTTAAAATATAGTTTAGATGAACGCCAAACAGAAACTAAATTAGCAATTAATTTTGTGGAAAAGCAATTGCCGCAACTATTACGGAATGTGGAAACTCTCCAATTAAAACTACAAAACTTCCGTCAAAAATATGGTATTATTAATGCTGAGATTCAAGGACAGCAACTTGCTAATCAATTTGATCAAATTGTCCAAAAACGGGTAGATAATGAAATACAATTGGCTAGAACTCAAGCACTTTATAATAGTCTCCAAGAACAGTTGCAATTAAAAAGTCATGAAGCAGAGGCTATTTCAGCCTTGAGTGAGTCTCCTGATTATCAGAAGCTATTGAGCCAACTTCAAGATATAGAAGCTACAATCGCCATAAAATCATCTCAATATACAGAAAATAGCCCAAATATTCAAACCCTGCTCATTCAAAAACAAAATTTATTGGATTTAATTATCAGGGAAAAATTGCAGATTTTGGGAATGAAATTTGCAAATACAACTATGAATTCTTTGTATTCAGCCCCACCAAATTCGGCTCGTTTGCGAGAAATTCAAAAATTCCTCGATGCAAGTAAGCAAATTCAATTATTAAAAACCCAAATCCAATTTCTTAGTCAAGTTGAAAGTTCTTTACAAGAGCAGGTTAGACAGTTTCCGGCTATTATTCGTGAAAAAGATGATTTAGAACGACAATTAAAAATTGCTGTTGATAACCTCAATCACTTTTTAACTGAACGGGAAAGATTACGTATAGATTCAGCCCAAAAGCAGATACCTTGGCAGATACTTACTCCTCCTAGTCAGCCGGAGAATCTTGCACCGAGTACCATCCGAAATTTAATTTTAGGAATAGCTTTGGGGTCATTATTAAGTACGGGATTTGCCTTATTTATAGATAAGCTTAATAACGTATTTTATAATATTGAAGAGGTTAAAGACAAAACTAAACTACCAATATTAGGGAACATTCCTCATATTAAGTTTGCCAAAGGTGGTCAGCCTTTTCAAAACCATAATACCTCCCACTTTTGGGAATCTTTTCGCTCTGTTTACACAAATATTTCTCTGCTCAATGGTGATAATAATATCCGCTCTCTAGCAATTATTTCAGGTGATGCTGGAGATGGCAAATCAACAATTGCTTTTTACTTAGCTCAGACAGCAGCAGCTATGGGTAAACGGGTGTTACTGGTGGATGCAAATCTGCGTAATCCTAGTATTCATAAAATGTTGGACTTACCGAATAAACAAGGATTAAGCAACATTATTACTGAAGGTTTGAATTTTGAAAATGTTATCCATAAAAACATTAGCGGTATCAGAGAAAAAAATTATGACCCTAAGAAAAGAACTGTAAAAAATACAGGAAAATTATCTTTAGAGCATAATTTGTCTATCTTAACTACTGGTCAAATCACCACAAATCCGACAATTTTACTTTCATCACCTCAGATCCAAGATTTGACAGAACAATTTAAGCAAAATTTTGACTTAATTATCTATGATACATCACATCTATTGGGTTTTGCAGATACTAGTATCCTGATGAAGCATACAGATGTAAGTATTTTAGCCATAAAAATAGGTGAAACAAAATGTTCTATTTTAAGCAAGGTATTAGAACAATTAAATTTCTCTTTTACTCCTATTTTGGGAGCAATTACTATTGATTCATAAGGATAAAATGCGAAATTACTATTATTAGAAAATAACTCGCATAATTGTCTACTAGCCTTGATTTTTTAAACATTCTGTGCAGATTTTTGTGAATACAAGAATATCAAAAGTATATGCTAACCGTAAACAAACAAAGTCAAATTCAAGATGTCAGTCCATATCTCAACCTGGAAACTCCAACAATTGATATAATTGGCTCTCCTGTGACTGCGTTACCTTTTGAGGTACAAATAAACATCATTTTAGAATGGGCTATGAGCAAAGTCAGCAAAGTTATTTGCGTAGCTAATACTCATATGCTAGTAGAATCTTATTGGCATTCTGAATTTTCCTCTGTTTTAAAGAATGCAGATATTGTTACTCCCGATGGTATGCCACTGGTATGGATGCTAAAACTAATGGGTGCAGGTACTCAAAACCGCGTTGCTGGTTTGGACATTCTGTTATCTTTATGCAAATTAGCCCCACTCAGAGACATTCCTCTTTTTTTCCTAGGTGCTGATACAGTAACTCTAGAGAAGATGCGAAAGAACTTAATGGATCTTTTTCCGAACCTGAAAATTGCTGGTATGGAGCCTTTACCATTTCGTCCACTCACATCTACAGAGGATGAAGCTATGATCAAAACAATTCACGATAGTGGTGCAGGCATAGTTTTATTGGCTTTAGGATGTCCAAAACAAGAGTTGTGGATGAATCAACATAAAGACAAAATTCAGGCTGTAATGATTGGTTTAGGGGGAGCATTTCCTGTTTTTGCTCAGAGTCAGAAAAGAGCGCCCTATTGGATTCGTCATTTGGGTGGGGAGTGGTTATATCGTCTGACTCAAGAACCATCCAGACTATTTAAAAGATATATGACAACTATCCCAGCTTTTATCTGGTTAGCTTGCAAGCAAATCTTGAATTTGACTCTACTTCAATACTTAAGGTTATAGCCACAGCTTGGTCGTGCAGAAAACTCCTGAAACACCTATAAATAAAGGATTATTACCGAAACTCTTGTAGTGCGGGCATCTTGCCCGCTATATACGCTATATATATATCCCAACATAACACCGGAAAGTGCTGTATTTATTGCATTCATTTCTCTTCCCTAGGGAGGATGCTAAATGATTAGTAGCTAATTTGAGACAAAAATATATTCCTGGGGGCAGATGACTTTGTATATTCTTTCGTAGTTGAATGCAAAAGAGACTAAATTTGGTAAAATCAGGTAAATAACTCACAATTTACCTATTTATCAAATCTCGCAACCTCCAAATGTACACAAATATTAATTGACAATAGCGCAATTTTATGTTTCTACGTTCAAATTTCAGGGTAGCTCAATTAAAAAGCAATATAAACAACAATCATTTGTTTTATGCAACTAAGTTGAAAGTATTTAATTTTTATTGATAAAATTAAAATTATTCAATATTAAATGTGAATCTGCCAAGATTAATTACTAATTGAGATAATAGCAATTATCAAGATTGTATTAACTCTTCGCTATAATTTTATCTTTCCTATTGCTCAGTTTATATCTAAAATTTGTCCGTGAATCGGTACAGATTTTAGTAATGGCTAAAAACACCAAAATCTAGTGATTGGAATAATTATGTCCGTAACAAAAAAAATTATCGTCATTGACAATGAAGTTGTGAATCGCAATTTTGTTTTAGATTATCTTCAGGCTAAGGGCTATCATGGTATAGGTGCAGAAAATGGTATTATTGGACTGCAATTAATCAAAGAATATTTACCTGATTTGGTGATTTGTGAGATGGTAATGCCAGACATGGATGGTTATACTGTATTAAGGAATCTACGGGAGGATAGATTAACGGCAATTATTCCTTTTATTTTTCTAACTGCTATTAATACAAAGGCATCTTTGCGAAAAGCAATGGAATTTGGAGCAGATGATTATTTAACTAAACCTGCAACAACTGATGAGTTATTGCGAGCAATCGCAATTAGATTACAAAAACAGGATCTTTTTAGATCTTGGTATGCTACTAATTTTCCTCAAGTCACATTAGCAGAATTACCCAATACACCAGTAAATTCTCAGTCAATTTTTCCGAATATTCCCCATCTGAAAAAGGTTTTTGATTATATTGAAGCTAATTATCAAGAAGGAATTACTTTATCGGATGTTGCTGAAGCTGTTGGTTATTCTTCTGCATATTTAACCAATCAAGTTGCTAAACAAACAGGAGATCCCATAAATGTTTGGATTATCAAAAGACGAATGGTAGCAGCCCTACCTTTACTGAAAAATACTAATCAAACAATTGAGGAAATTTCTACAAATCTTGGCTATCAAAGTGCTTGTCATTTCTCCCGACAGTTTCGCCAATATAATCATACATCTCCCACAGATTGGCGCAAAAAAAATCAGTTAAATTCAGGTTTGAAAAATAATAACTTGCAATTTATCAAAAATCGCTCACAATTAGTTAAACCTGTAGCTGTCGGGAGGAATTAAGTTAGGAGTTAGAGAAGAAAGCAGGAAGAAGAAAATAACTTCCTATTCCCTATTAGCTGAAACTAACTACTTTTAGGATTGCTTAATTTTTGGATAAAAAGTTGTACTGATAAGGCTAATAAGCCTAATGCAACTAATCCAAATATACCCGCACCCAAGGCTACTATACCTACTACTAGGGTACGGACAGCGGCAGCGATATTGATGACGGTTTGGTTATCAGAATGGTTGGGTTTATTGGCAAAAGTAGTAGCGATCGCTATCATGAGAGAATAGGTAATAAAGGCAAATCCACCCGAAATTGTAGCTCCAGTTATACAGCGTAATGGAGTTGCTTGTACTTGAGTAGAACTATCTGCTGATGACGTTTCTTTTGGTTGATTCATAATAAATTAGGCGATTTTAATTCCATGTTTAATTGTCCGCGTTACAAACAATTCTAAATCCTCATTAGGAATAGCTTCACGTATTCGCTGCTTGACTATTTCTGCTTGAGTTTGAGATTCAACAATGGCAAAGACTGAAGGTCCAGAACCTGACATCATTGTCCCTAAAACCCCTGGTTGACTGGCGAATAATTCCCGCAGTTGCAATACTTGAGGATAAGCTGGTAAGACAACCTTCTCCAAATCATTATGTAGTTCTTGGACAATTTTTTCGGTATTTTTATTCAAGATAGCTTTTACCATGCCTTCTGAATGAAAAGCACTAGCACGAGCCGCTAAACCTTCTGAATCTTGAATATAATTAATCCCAAATTGTTCTCGATAGGTTTTATATGCCCAAGCTGTGGAAACTTCTAAACTGCGATATTTGGCTAATACGATATGTAAATTATCCAAACTTTGTAAAGGAGCGAGTTTTTCACCTCTACCCGTAGCAATTGCCGTTCCTCCAGCAATACAAAATGGCACATCTGAACCGAGATTTGCGCCTAATTCTTCTAGTTCTGATTGAGTTAATCCCAAGTTCCAAAGTAAATCTATTCCTACTAACACCGCTGCGGCATTGGTAGAACCTCCCGCTAAACCAGCAGCAACAGGAATATGCTTTTTAATGGTAATATCAACACCCCCAAAATTACTAAAAGCATTGGGAAATTCCTTAGCCATTAATTCCGCAGCTTTATAAACTAGGTTAGTTTTATCTGTGGGTACTTGGGGATGATCACAGTAGACGCGGATATTATTTGTACTGGCAGGGTGAATATCAATTTGATCAGATAAATCTATACTTTGGAGAATCATTGCTAATTCATGATAGCCGTCGGGACGACTACCAATAATTTCCAAATACAAATTGATTTTGGCAGGTGTAATTAAACTGTAAGAACGCATAACGGTTATAAAAGCAGGGAACAGGGAATAGGGAATAGGGAACAGTAAAGACAACTATTCAGCATTTCCTATCATATTTACCAGTGATACCCATTGGGCAACACCGAGGTCTTCAGCGCGGACTTGGGGATTTATTTCTAATTGTTCCAGTAATTGCGTCAATTGATCACGGTCAATTACCGATTGTAAATTATTTCTTAACATTTTTCGCTTTGACCCAAATCCCAATTTAACTAGAGTTTCCAGCTTCTTGGGGTCATGGGCTGGAATTTCTATTTGTTTAGGAAGTAACCGCACCACAGCGGAATCTACCTTTGGTGGTGGCACAAATGCCGCAGCGGGAACTGTACAAATTAACTCACAATCTGCTAAATATTGTACCCGCACCGATAACGCCCCAAAAGTTCTCGAACCGGGTTTAGCATATAATCTTTCTGCTACTTCTTTTTGTACCAATAAAACGATAGAATCAAAAGGTTCTGGATTGGGATGAGAAATAGTCCCCAGTAACTTTTCAATAATTGGCCCAGTAATATTATAGGGAATATTAGCAACAACTTTATTTTGCTTTTGGAAATTAGGAAATGCTGTTAATTGGGATAGTAAATCAAGAGTCAGAAAATCGCCTTGCAGAAGTAAGAAATTTTCTTTTTCACCCAATTGTTTAGCTAGTAATTTGCACAAATCCCGGTCAATTTCCACTGCTAGTAAAGATTTCACTAGCGGTAATAAACGCCGAGTTAGAATTCCTGTACCGGGGCCAATTTCTAAAACTTTATCAGTTTCCTGGCAATTAGCCGCTTGGACAATTGAGTTGAGAGCTTTATCACTTTTTAACCAATGTTGAGCAAACTGTTTACGGGGTTGAATCATTTTGTTGAAAAATATGGCTTTCAAAAAGTATCATACTTGTTAGGCGTTTTATGTGTTTTATTTTGTTGACATAAACTTCTTGCCGATAACCTAACTTGTCAAAAATTCATTCTAGTCACAGGACAGATAAAAACATGAATAAATTCTTTCCAACTCTCACTTTAACAACAGGTACAGCTTTAACTCTCATATTAATGGGAATAGCTCCCTCTCAATTTGCCAGTATAATTCCCATGATTAGCGAACCAGTTTTAGCACAAACAACTACTGAGTTGAACGCTTTTAGAAGCAGTGCTTTATCTAAGCATAACAGTTATCGAGCTACTCACAGTAGTCCTAACATGACTATTAGTAGTTCTGCTAACAACACTGCTCAAGGCTGGGCGCAATACTTAGCAACCAATGGATTGTTTCAACACAGCGGAGCCACTCAGCGTAATAATGCTGGAGAAAACTTACATGTCTCCTATACTACAGCACCCTCAATAAACTATACCACCCTGGCCAACACAGCAGTTCAGTCATGGTACAATGAAGTCAGCGCCTATAACTATAATAGTCCAGGATTTTCTTCGGCTACTGGGCATTTTACCCAGGTTGTGTGGAAAAGTAGTACCCAATTGGGTTGTGGTACGGCAAAAGGTACTAAAACTCTGAATGGTACTAAATATAATGCTTTCTATGTTGTCTGTCATTATTTACCTGCTGGTAACGTCCAAGGGCAGTTTCCCGCTAATGTGTTGAAACCGTAGTCAAAAAGTTAGGAGGGGTACAGGGGAGAAATTTCCGTCTTTCTTGTTCCTTCCTCCTACTGAACTTCTGACTTCTCTTTTTCTATCATTCCCAATTTACCATCTTTCACCAATTTAAATTTTGTCCCTCGCCATTTAATAGTATTACCAAAAAAGCCACAACACCAAATTATAAATCTCACTATATCAGCAACAGGAATTAACCAAAAATACTTTTTAGTAACTGCATCATTAAGAACTTTTACCCCTATTACCCAAGCCATAATTAATCGCATGAGTAAAGTTATGGATACAACCAACAAAGAGAGAATAGAAGCACCACTAGTTATTAATAATAGTAAACTAGAAACTGTGCCAAAAGTAAATATTAATCCCGCGTAACCCCCAGGACGAGAAACACGAATACAACGCGCCCAACGAATTTGGCGATTGATAGAATCTAATAAATTACTATGTCCTAATCCGTGTTCTACTATATAGTTAGATAAAACTACTTTATCCCCGGCTTGAGTTGGTAAATAACCAAGTTGATAGTCGTCTGCTAAATAATCAGCTACAGCAGCAAAACCGCCAATTTTTGCTAATGTGGTTTTGCGAATGACAATGGTTGAACCCAAAGCAAATTTTATCCCCTCTAATTGATTACTAACTAAAATACCGGGTTGAAAATCTGTGGCTGTACAAATAGCTTCTAAAATAGTAGCTATTCCTTGGGCTGTGGAACGATATAAACAGGTAATAACACCAACTTTTTCATCTTTTAGCGGTTCAATAACTGTTTGCAAATAGTCTGAACCGACGAGAATATCACTATCAGCAATTACTAAAATATCATGTTTGGCAGCGGTGACAGCACTAGCTAAGTTACTAATTTTCAAATTTGCACCGATAATATGATCTTTCACCACGAGACTAATATCTATTTCTGGGAATTGTTGAATTAGTTTCTCAACTACTTCTATACTAGGGTCTGTAGAACTGCGGACACTAAAAATAATTTGATATTGGGGATAATTTTGTTGACAAAATGAAGCTAAGTTGGTGTAAGTCCCCTTATCAACACCACACAGCGGTTTCAGGATAGTGACAGGGGGATGAAATTTCGGGTTTATGGGAGGGGAGTCACGCAAAAAAGCTATCGCTGTATAAACCCCATAGGTGTAAAATAAAACGGCTGATAAACAAAAAATTAACATCAGGAATAGGGAATCAGGGAGTAAAACAACTGACAACTGACAACTGAAAACTGACAACTGACAATTGACATAATGAATCTAATTTACTTTCTTTTGCGTTCTTCGTGGACAATGGTAGCAATAGCCATTACCACAGGTTTCTTGAGTGGTGGTAGTAGCGCGGGATTAATCGCCCTCATTAGTAGTGCTGCGAGTAAAAGCGATGCTGCACCTCTGACAACTATAGCCTGGGGTTTCGTCGGTTTAGTTACCGTGGCCTTAATTACCGGCGTGATTTCCCAAATCATGTTAATTCGCTTATCTCAAAATGCGGTTTTGCAATTAAGAATGCGGTTAAGTCGGCAAATATTAGCCTCGGAATTAAGTCATTTAGAACAATTAGGAAATCCCCGCTTATTAGCAACTTTAACAGAAGATGTCCAAGCTGTAGCTAATGCTGTCTATGTCATTCCCTTTTTATGTATTGATATGTCCATGGCTTTGGGGTGTTTACTATATATAACTTGGCTATCTTGGTTAGTATTTATCATGGTTGTGGTTTTAATGCTAGTCGCTATTGGTAGTTGTAAATGGTTATTAGATAGAGGAGAAAAATTATTAGCTTTAGCCCGTGAAGATCAAGATGCCTTATTTAATAACTTTAGCACTATTACAGCCGGAATCAAAGAACTCAAAATCCACTATCAACGCCGACAATTTTTCCTCAGCAATCGTCTAGAAGCCACAGCCAGCAGATTTAGAAATCATAATGTCCAAGGTTTAACTTTGTTTGCCACAACTACCAGTTGGGGTAAATTAATATTTTTCTTTGCCATTGGTTTTGTCCTCTTTATTTTACCGCATTTATTCGCCATTGATCCCGAAATTTTATCAGGTTATATTCTCACATTTACTTATTTAATGTTGCCGATGGATAATATTTCTAATAATTTACCATTAATTAGTAAAGCCAGTGTTGCTTTACAAAAAATCGAATCTTTAGGTTTATCTTTAGCCAGTCGTGCAGAAGTTGCCACTGCACCACCTCATGCTCTCACAAATTGGCACAGTTTACAACTTCAAAATATTACTCACACTTATTACACAGATAAAGAAGATAGTAGTTTTATTCTTGGTCCAATTAATCTTACCCTTTATCCCCAAGAATTAGTTTTTATTGTTGGTGGCAATGGTAGCGGTAAATCATCTTTAGCCAAATTAATTACAGGGTTATACATTCCTGAAAATGGCGAAATTATCTTAGATGAAAATTTGATTACAGAAAATAACCGTGAATGGTATCGGCAACATTTCTCTGTAGTTTTTTCTGATTTTTATTTATTTGAAGAACTACTAGGATTAGAAAATAATAACTTAGATATTCAAGCCCAAAAATATTTAGATAAATTGCAACTTGATCATAAAGTCAAAATCAAAAATGGGCAACTTTCCACTACGTCCCTTTCCCAAGGACAACGAAAACGCCTCGCATTACTAACAGCATATTTAGAAAATCGGCAAATTTATCTATTTGATGAATGGGCTGCTGATCAAGATCCCTTATTCAAAGATATATTCTATACTCAATTATTGCCAGAATTAAAAGCACAGGGAAAAACAATTTTAGTAATTAGTCATGATGATCATTATTTTCATTTAGCCGATAGAATTATTAAATTAAACTATGGTAAAATTGAATTTGATAAACTTCCACAAACTTAGAAAATCAGGACTTATCCAAAATATCTCTCAAACCCTCTTTTCTCTGCGTCCTCTGCGCCTCTGCGGTTCGTTTTCCCTAATAAATAATAATTGTGAGGAATTAATCATGACAGAAGCTAAAAACGTACTGGGTACAAAATTAGAAATTTGCTGCACTTCTCCCATGACTGGATTTTACCGTGACGGGTTTTGTACCACAGGTGGACAAGATATGGGAATGCACGTCGTTTGCGCTCAAGTTACAGAGGAATTTTTGCAATATACTAAATCCCAAGGTAATGATTTGAGTACACCTGCACCTTATTTTAGTTTTCCCGGCTTAAAACCCGGTGATTGCTGGTGTTTATGCGCTGCAAGGTGGCAAGAAGCCCTAGAAGATGGTGTAGCACCGACCGTGGTTTTAGAAGCTACTCATGCTAGGGCGTTAGAAGTTTGTAATTTAGCAGATTTGCAAAAACATCGGGTAATTCGTAATGAGGAAAATGGGTAATAATTATTAGCAAATATAGCAATAGTATATGAATTTTGAAAAAATCTGGGTAGCCAGTAGCCAGGGAATAAATTCCCTGTCTCAAAGCTGAAGTCGGTTAAAACCGACTGTTTTTAGAGTGCGTTTTAACGCACTTTAGCTATTAGCCCGGAAATTGATTTCCGGGTGGGTGTGGAAGCTGACAGATAAACCCAATAAACCGCCTGGGAATGAATTCCCAGTCTCATAGCTAAAGTCATCTAAAGATGACTAAAGAATAGAAAATTTTAAAATTGGGTAGGGGTTTAGCATTGCTAAACCCTTACAGCTATGATCTCAAACTAATAACCTTATTTACCACCGTTGACGATTTCACAGCTTTCTAACAGTTCCTTTAATTCATTCTTACTATTACTGGCAGATTTAAAACCCACCACACTAGAAATTACACCAATACCAATGTTAAGATGGCTTTGTTCAATTCTGCCAGTGTAAAATAAAGCAACACTACCAAAAGTAAAAACTGCTGATACTGTACCGATGGCAATTTTAACTTTATATCCTAACTGAATTTGCCAAATGTACGCATTGAAAGCTTGCTTTTGTTGTTCTGGGGTGAGTTTTGGGTTTTGAGGTTTAGTTTTATTAAACAGGTTCAACATAACTCTTATCTCCTTTAATTAACTTGGTAATTTGTTTAACTATTGATATCTTATAGAGGGTTTTAAAAATGGAAAAGATGAAAAAAGGGTTGTCTTCTGGAAAATATTGCCCTAAATTTTAGGGAATGTAGGGAAATAAAAATACCCCAAATTCCCTAGACAACAATAATCAATATTTGCTATAATCTAAAAAAGTTAATCTACTACCAATACATATTTATGAATAAAGTGGGAAAAGTAAAAGCTAGTGATTCAGGTAAAGCTAAACTCAAAGCAGCATATCAAAAAGCAGATTTTACTATAAAAACTCTAGCAACAGAAGCAAATACCAATGAAGATATAATTAAATATTTAATAGGACAAAAGACTCAAAAAGTAACAGCAGTTGATAGATACGTTATAGAAAATGTGCTGAATGCTATAAATCAAGGACTTGAAAACAACAGTATAGTTGAAAAAATAACACCATCAGATATAGTTGATGATTGGTTTCCACGACTAATACCAACAGAATTTCAAACCGTAATTGATGATAAAACAAACCTATTTTGCGGTCGAAAATTTGTATTTAATGCTATCAGCGAATTTATCAAAGATCACAAAAGTGGATATTTTACCATCCTTGGTGATGCGGGAATGGGTAAAAGTGCCATTGCTGCTAAATATATAGTAGATTATCCTGGGACAATTTGCTTTTTCAATATTCGCGCTGAAGGTAGAAACCGTCCCGATATATTTCTGAAATTAATTCGTCAACAATTAACCCAAAGATTTGATATTGCTAATGTAGAAAATGATGATTTATCAACTTTATTAACTAAAGCTAGTCAAAAATTATCTGATTCTGAAAATTTAGTAATTGTTATTGATGCTTTGGATGAAGTTGATCAAGAAGACAACGGAAATCTATTAAATTTACCGATGTATTTACCGGAAAAGGTTTACATCATCCTAACCAGAAGACCTTATAATAATTCAGAAGATAAAAGATTAACTATTTCTCCCGATATTAAATATCAAGAATTAGATTTAAGGCAATATCAGGATAAAAGTAATGATGATGTAAAAGCCTATATTTTAGAATTTCTCGGGTTAGAAAAATATAAGGCAGGTTTAGAAACCTGGATTAAGCAACAAAATGATTTAAGTAAACCAAAATTTGTAGATAGTATCGCTGCTAAAAGTGAAAATAATTTCATGTATTTACGCTATGTTTTAGAAGCTATTGCAGAGGGATTTTATCAGGATGAAAAACTAGAACAATTACCCGCAGGTTTACAAGGATATTATGAGAGTCATTGGCGGATTATGGGAATGACTAATAAACCTTTACCCAAGGATAAAATTAAAATTATTTATGTAATGTGTGCTTTAAAAAGTTCTGTATCCCGTGAGATGATTGTCAAATATTCCCAGGAAGATAATCTCACAGTGCAGGAAGTTATCAAAGATTGGACACAGTTTTTACAGGAACAAAAAACCTATCAACCGCCTCGTTATCGTTTTTATCATGAGAGTTTTCGAGACTTTTTACAACGTCAGGATATTGTGGAAGCTGCGGGGATGAGTTTACCACAAATCAGCGCGGAAGTTGCTAAGAATATTGGTAAGGGATTAATACTATGAGTAACTTTCGCACTTGGTTTGATGAACAGTTAGAGGAAGCAAAAGAACATTGTTTAGGTGAATATCCCCGATTATTATTAGCGGGTAAAGAATATACAGAACTGTTTAAATTATTATCTAACTACTACTTTATCGAAGCGAAAATCAATCATCCCTTATTTGGAATACAAGCACTAATTGAAGATTATGATTTACTCCAAGATGAAACCCTATTAACAGAATTTCCAGAAGATGAAAAAATATCATCCTTAAAAAAAATTCAAGGTGCTTTGCGACTCTCAGCACATATTATCAATGCAGATAGTCAACAATTACCAGCACAACTAACAGGGAGATTACTACATTTTCACACACCAGAAATTAACAACTTCCTGCAACAAATACCCACAGATCAAGGTTTACGTTGTTTAACCCCTAGTCTCACTCCTCCCGGTAGTCCCTTGATTCGTACTCTCACAGGTCATAGTGACTTGGTAAATGCGATTGCAGTCACACCCGATGGAAAAACCCTGATTTCTGGTTCTGATGACAACACAATCAAAATCTGGGATTTGCTCACAGGTACAGAAAAACTCACCTTTAAAGGTCATAGCAACTCGGTAAGAGCAATCGCACTCACACCTGATGGTAAAACGGTGATTTCTGGTTCTTATGACAAGACTATCCAAATCTGGGATATAGCTACAGGAAAAAAAAAGTTCACTTTTATCGGTCATAGTGACTCGGTAAGCGCAGTGGCCATTACCCCGGATGGAAAAACCCTGATTTCTGGTTCTGATGACAACACCATCAAAATCTGGGATATAGCTACAGAAAAAAAAAAGTTCACTTTTATCGGTCATAGTGACTCGGTAAGCGCAGTGGCCATCACTCCTGATGGAAAAACCCTGATTTCTGGTTCTGATGACAACACCATCAAAATCTGGGATATAGCTACAGAAAAAAAAAAGTTCACTCTTGGTCATAGTTCTTATGTAAGTGCAGTGACCATCACCCCTGACGGAAAAACTTTGATTTCTGCTTCTGGTGATAAAACAATCAGAATCTGGGATGTAGCTACAGGAAAAAAAAAGCGCATCTTTCAAGATCATAGTTACTCAGTGACTGCAATGACCATCACCCCGGATGGAAAAACCCTGATTTCAACTTCTAATGACTCGACAATAAAAATCTGGGATGTAGCTACAGGAAAAAAAAAGTTCACCTTTCAAAGTCATAGTTACTCGGTGAGAGCAGTGGCCATCACTCCTGATGGAAAAACCCTGATTTCTGGTTCTGATGACAACACCATCAAAATCTGGGATGTAGCTACAGGAAAAAAAAAGTTCACTTTTATCGGTCATAGTGACTCGGTAAGCGCAGTGGCCATCACCCCGGATGGAAAAACCCTGATTTCTGGTTCTGTTGACAACACCATCAAAATCTGGGATGTAGCTACAGGAAAAAAAAAGCGCATCTTTCAAGATCATAGTAACTTGGTAAGCGCAGTGGCCATTACCCCGGATGGAAAAACCCTGATTTCTGGTTCTGTTGACAACACCATCAAAATATCGGATGTAGCTACACGGAAAGAACAGTTCACCCTAAATGGTCATGGTGACTGGGTGAGCGCAGTGGCCATCACTCCCGATGGAGAAACCCTGATTTCTGGTTCTGTTGACAACACCATCAAAATCTGGGATGTAACTACACGGGAAGAAAAGTTCACCTTTCAAGGTCATAGTTACTCGGTGAGCGCAGTGGCCATCACTCCCGATGGAAAAACCCTGATTTCTGGTTCTGTTGACAACACCATCAAAATATCGGATGTAACTACACGGGAAGAAAAGTTCACCCTAAATGGTCATGGTGATTGGGTGAGTGCAGTGGCCATCACTCCCGATGGAAGAACTCTGATTTCTGGTTCTGATGACAACACTATCAAAATCTGGGATTTACCAACCAGGCAGGAAATAGCAACCTTCACAGGAGAAAGTCCTATAAATTGCTGTGCAGTTGCTGCTAATGGGGTCACAATCGTAGCAGGAGAAAGATCAGGAAGGTTACATTTTCTGCGTTTGCAAGGAAGCTGAAAATGAATACCTTATCTTTCTCTTCCCCAGAATTACAATCAATCATCCTCAGCAAAACAGAAAATTTTGTTGGTCGTGATTTTGTCTTTTCTGCTATTAATAATTTTCTCCACCGTTACCCCAAGGGTTATTTCACCATTGTGGGTGTTCCCGGTAGCGGTAAAAGTGCCATTCTTGCCCAATTTGCGCGCCAAAATCCCCATACTATTTATTATAATGCCCAAATTGCGGGTAAAAATCGAGTTGAGGCATTTTTTCCAGAGGTTTGTACACAGTTGAATTTATTGTTAGAGAAATTATCTAGCACCCCTCCCCAACCCTCCCCGCAAACCATGACAGAGACAGGATTTATCAATGCAAATGAGGGAAGTTGGTTATTTTCTACTTTATTGCAACAAGTCAGCGAGAATTTACCAGATCAGAAAATAATTATTGTCATTGATGGTTTGGATGGAATTGATATAAATAGTCAAGCTGTAGGCACGAATTTATTTTATCTACCGCGATATTTACCGGATCAAATTTATTTTATTTTCGCTCGTCGTCCCTATCAAAAATCCCATTCTGGCTTGTTAATTGAAGCACCTTCACAGATTTTAGATTTAGCAGATTATCCGGTGGAAAATCGGGAGGATATTAAAGCATATATTCGGAAGAAACGAACCGCAGAGACGCAGAGTTCGCAGAGAAATATAATTGAATTAATTAATGAAAATGAAGATAATTTTATGTATGTGCAGCAGGTTTTAAAAGCTATGGCTGATGGTTTTTATTCTGTCAATAATTTTGACCAAATTCCCCCATATTTAGAAACCTATTATCAACAACATTGGCAAAAGATGCAAGGTCATGGTTTATCTGATGTTGCTGTAGATATATTACGGGTTTTAACTGCTGAAGAAACTCAACCAATGTCAACGGTAGTTATTAGTAAAATTATCAAGGCTGATGTTTTTGATGTGGCGGAAATTATGGAAACTTGGTTAGAATTTCTGCAAGAAATACACACAAATAAGGAAACTAAATATCAATTATATCATCACAGTTTCCGGTTATATCTTCATGATTACAGCACTTTGCCTAACGCTTAAATACAAGAATTAAAGTAATAATTTGCAAAATCAAGATGAAACCTATCTTGTAAAGGGGGGAAACAATAAAAATCCAGTTCCCTCCCCTTTACAAGGGGAGGGTTAGGGTGGGGTAAAAAATATTTGATACATCAACTATAACTTTTCAAACACCCTCTTAATAATTATTAGCAAATCTTGAAATAATTTGCTAATTAAAATCCATCATCCCCCCAAATTCTTCCATCATTCTTTCCAGTAGTTCTTCCATCATATCTTCCTGTACAGAACGGAGACTTTCTGGTCCTGCGAGAA
Organism: Dolichospermum lemmermannii CS-548; assembly: GCF_028330815.1. Taxonomy (NCBI): domain Bacteria; kingdom Bacillati; phylum Cyanobacteriota; class Cyanophyceae; order Nostocales; family Aphanizomenonaceae; genus Dolichospermum; species Dolichospermum lemmermannii. Next base: position 20,716 of record NZ_JAQMTJ010000076.1, on the reverse strand, counting down.
ATTCTTTAATAGTGATCTTTTTATCTTTAAAGTCTTGAACAAAATCACGAATTTCCGCAACTATCTTAGTTTGAGATTGGATAGTTTCCAGCATTAATTCAATACAATCAATCCCTTGTTTAGCTGCTTTTTTGTAATCCGCAACCATTGATCCTTCCGGGGTATTTTTTGCTAACCGGAGTTCCTGTTTCAACTTCTCATATTGATTTTTGAGAATTTGATTGTGTTGTTCTATATTTCTACATCTGCGACTTAAATCATCTTCGCTATTATTATCAATTGTTTCTCCGACTTCATATTTACGTTCAATTTCCAAAAGTCGCGCTAAATCTCCATCTTGGTAAGCTTTATTAATTTCCTTCATTATTTCCGTGTGAGTCATTTGGGTTTCATTATCTTTAACCTTATCAGGGTGAAAGATTTCCGCTAACCGCAAAAATGTCTGTCGGATTTTTCTAGATTCATCTGTTCTCGCTACTGTGGGAGATTCTGAATCTTGTTCTGCTTCCCAAAATTGACGACGACGTTGATGATTTTCTTGAGAATCATTATCTTCAAATAGTTCATCTAATTCTTCATCATCATCATCTTCTTCTTCAATAGGTTTATAACTAATAATTCCTCCCATTTGTAAACTTCTGTACAATGATTGGATATTTTTCTGGGTTTGTTTACCCATTTTTTTCGTAGTTAAAATTTCGGCAAACAAAGCATGAATTTCTGCATCTAATTCGGCCATTGTTTTCATATTCGGACTAACTCGATGAAATACCTCTGTCGCTAACGAACGCATTTTTTCGACAAAGTTATTTAATTCTGTCCGCTTTTTTTTAATTTGCTTTAATAGAGATTGGTGTTCTTTCTCTAAACCCGCTAACTGGAGATGTAAGTCAGAAAGAGCTAGGGGAGTTACTGTAGTTGAGGATGCTGTTTTTGTTTTGCGTGCCATAGCAGATGCAATTAAGCTCAGGGTTGATAAACGAACACAATTAATATTATATTTTAAATATTCATATTTATAGAAGATTTTAAATTAAATTAACTGGTTATAATTACTTAATTTAAAACCTTTCACAGTCAATAATTCGCGCACTTGTTGACTCAACAAACCCGCTAATTCTACCTCACCACCGTTATTTATCTCAGTATTCACTAAATCAGGATGAGAATAAATTTCTACTAATTCCGCTTCTATTTGCGGTATCAAACCGAGTAAATATTCTTCGCTCATGTCACCAGTTTGTAACAATCCATAAACCCTGTCAGCAAATTTAATTTGACTCGCTTTTAATAAACCTTCTCCATAACGGCGTAATTGTCCAAAAACAATAGACCAAATTATTTTAGTGAATAAATTACGGTTATCAATTTTGAGGTTTTTGCTTAATTCTTCTGAAGGTAGACGAATAAATTTAATCTGAAATTCCGCGGCAAATTCTGTTAAAATATTCAAAATAACAGGATGTACATGAAGGTGTAAATGTCCATCAACATGAGCAAGATTTAAACCAGAATCCCGAAATTTTTCTAATTGAGCAGATATTTCTAATCGCAATTCTGCACGGGTAGCTTGATTAAATTGATAACTTAATCCTGCTTGGGTGGGATTATTAGAGAAATTACCTTGAGAGTCTACTAAATTGGGAATTTGTGCAGGTGGTAAAACCGATTTACCGCACACTAAAACCAGGTGCAAACCCACTGCTAAATGAGGGTGATTTTTTGCCAGTGCGATCGCCTCTTGTGCAGCATCACCACTTACCATTAAACTAGTGCTAGTTAAAATGCCTTCCTCATGGGCTTGAATAATCGCTGCATTCACACCCTGGGAAAACCCGAAATCATCAGCATTAATAATTAAATAAGACATGGATAAAAAGTGATGATGATTAAAAATGTCAGAATCAGGTGGTTATCGAGCGAAGTCGAGATAATAACCAGGATTAAAGGATTAACAGGATTAATTACAAAATTCTCAGAAGATAATTAAATCAAATCCTGAATATCCTTAAATCTTGTAAATCCTGATTCTGACGATTTACCTAGCTAAAGCTTGAGTCCGACGGTCATTCAAATAACCAAAGAACTCCTTACCTTCCCGCAAACGACGCACTAACATTTGTCTATCAGCCAACATTTCCCGCACAATGGGAATAATCGCTTTGGGACGGAAGTAAAACTTGCGATACATTTGTTCAACTGAATCTTCAATTTCCGCACTAGAAAGACTTGGATATTGCAAAGTTGAAGTTTGAATACCAGAAGTTGCTACTAAAGACTCATTCGCAAACCAACCCTTTTCTCTGGCCTGTTCATACAATTCTGTACCAGGATAAGGTGCAGCAATAGAAACTTGAATTGTATGGGGACTTAATTCACAAGCAAAACGAATTGTTTCTTCTACAGTTTCTTTCGTTTCTATCGGCAAACCGATAATAAAAGTCCCATGTACAGTAATACCGAGTTTGTGACAATTCTTCATAAATTCTCGTGCCACTTCTAGCTTAATACCTTTTTTGATATTATTGAGAACTTCTTGATTACCAGATTCAAAACCTACCAATAACAGCCTTAAACCGTTATCCCGTAAAGTTTTGAGAGTATCATAATCTAAATTAGCACGGGCATTGCAACTCCAAGTTAAATTGAGTCGCTTCATGTGTTTACTAATAGCGATCGCTCGATGTTTGTCAATGGTAAAAGTATCATCATCAAACATATACTCCCGCACCTTGTCCCCAAAGAGAACCTTGGCTTCTTCCATTTCTCTGCCTACGGCATCGGGGCTTTTATGACGGTATAAATGTCCGCCAATAGTTTGCGGCCACAAACAAAAAGTACATTTTGCTGGACAACCACGGCCAGTATAAAAAGAAATGTAAGGATGTTGCAAATAGCCAATGAAATATTTACTAATATCTAAATCACGGGCATAAACTGGCAACACACTGGGCATAGCATCCCAGTCATGAATTAAAGGACGTTCTTCCGTTTGGTGGATATTTCCCAACTTATCCCGGTAACTCAAACCCTTGATTTCATCCCAAGGTTTCCCTTCTGCCAATTCTTTACAGGTATAATCGAATTCATTGCGGCAGACAAAATCAATAACCGGATTTTCCCGTAAAGTTGCCTCTGGTAAAACCGCAACGTGCGCCCCTACAAAGCCAATTTGCACATTGGGATTTTGCGCTTTGATCGTTTCTGCACACTTCACATCATTAGCCAAAGAAGGCGTGCTGGTGTGCATAATCACCAATTCGTAATCCTTGGCAATTTTCAGCACATCATCCACTGTCTGCCCATGAGGAGGTGCATCAACTAACCTACTGCCAGGAACTAAAGCCGCAGGTTGTGCTAACCAAGTCGGATACCAAAAAGAAGTAATTTCTCGTTTTGCTTGATACCGCGCCCCCGCACCACCATCAAAACCATCAAAAGAAGGTGGACTCAGAAATAAAGTAGTTTTCATGAATATCTCTCACACACAAATTTTTTATTTTGGTCAGTTGTCAGTGGTCAGTTGTCAGTTGGGAAATTCTTTTTCCCTCTGCACCTCTGCACCCCTGCCCCCTAACTAGCCTTAGCGTTCACACCCATGAGGTTTTCAATCAGGGAAACAACATCACTGCGACTGAGTTTTTCCTTACCACTAGCCAAAGCATCTAGAGTACCATGAGCCAAAGCCAAAGGAATTTGGCAAAATTGCAAAGCCGGTCCATTGGGCAGAGAGTTCGTATAGGCATCTGCTAAGATAAGATTGCGACGGGCATATTCTTGGAGATTGTCATTATCCCAACCTGCTGGGTAAAAATTGACCCCACGAGTGAGGTCTTCACCATTGTTACGCAGAATATTGACCGCTTGCAAACCCCTACCAAATCCTATGGCTTGAGTGCGGTTGCTTTGAGTTCCATCATACCAGTTCCATAAATCTGAGAGTAACAAGCCCACAGCACCAGCCACCCCAAAGGTATAACGGTCTAGATCCGCTTCAGTTTCTATTTTCCAATTTTTATCTGCCCAATAAGCCATTCTATCAGCCATTGCCGCTGTTGCATCCCAAATTCGCGGAGCAATACTTTCAGGTGCTAATATTGACCATTCTCTAATCCGTAAACTAACTTCTTGTAAAGAATTTTCGTAACCTTTAAACCCTACAGAGAAAGCATCCAGCGAAAAACCATCTACTCCCGCTTGCAATGTGAGGCTAATATTCTGCAACAGGCGTTTTTTAGTCTCGTTATCCAAGTTTGGATCATCTTCAATTTGGTCAATGGCACGCATACACAAGTATGCTGATGCCACTGCTTCTTGTAATCCTGATGGTAAAATACTAATTGGGATATAAAAAGTTCTACTAGTGTCTTTAAGGATTTGCAACGCATCTCCACGTAAATCCATTTTGTTCACTCCTCTCTTGATTTGCACACCACACCTAATTTCGGACTTTTCAATAATACTAGATTTAGTATTGATTAAATCTTAAAAACCATAGACACTCTAGAATTTAATCTAGGAATACATAGTTTATAGTGTCGCATTTAACACAATTTTCCAGTTTATCAAAGCTTAGTACAGTATATAAGGTTTTGGTAACAATAACCTTGTCTACAAGGATAGAAATAAGAACAGCAAAGTTCTTAGGCTGAAGTATTGCAGAAGTGCCGATAGAGTCACTTATTTTACCAGGATGTGGATTTTATTGTTGAGTATATGATTTTATTCTGTATTGTCCTACAGATTTTTGTTTGTCAGAATCAGGTGGTTATCGAGCGAAGTCGAGATAAATATATCATTGTGTTATATCCCCGATTTCTTGAAGAAGTCGGGGATCTTGTTTTGGATGTTATTGGATGATTTTTGGTGGGGAGTTGGTGATTTTATTTGTCTGAATCAGGATACTCAGGATTAAAGGATTTACAGGATGTTATTGGATGATTTTTGGTGGGAAGTTGGTGATTTTATTTGTCTTATTAAACTCTCATATTTTCAATTTGAAAATTGATTATTAAATATTAAATGAATATTTAAAATATGACATTTAAAACCAACATCTTGCAAATCCTAAAATCCTGGATATCCTGATTCTGACAATTGAGAGATTCATATCCCCGACTTCTTTAAGCAGTCGGGGATATGGAAGATTAAGCCACAACTTCCACAGCTTTGGCTTCCGGTAACAACCGCTTCACACCTTGCTTGACAAAAGCTTCCAAAACAGCCATTTTTTGATTTTGCTGGAATACAGTTTGCAAAACTTGACGCAGTTTGTCGAGATTTAAAGCACTTCCCGATTCTAAAGCAATTTCTTGCTGTTCAAAATATGCCACTAAACTTAATCCCGCTACTCTGGTGAGGTAAGCAGCACTAACTCCCTCTACCATTCCTCCAGCGACAAAGGTAGCAACATTAGTTTTCAGAATACCCGTTACAGCCCTAGTTGAAAGTTCCACTAAACCTAATTTCAACATCAAACTTCCCATAGTTCCCGCTACTTGTTGCGCTTGTTCTAAGGAAATTTTCTGCTGATAAATATTACCCAGATCTATCACCATTTGAGCAGTAATCGCCGCAGTTGCGAGAATATCTAAAGCAGGTACAGGGTTAGCAAATGCTGCCGCCGCTGCAATCCATTGATATTGTTCTATAAAAGGTGTGGCTTGATCTCTTCTCACACCATTTAAACAATTTTTGGCTTCGGCTTTGAGTAATAATACCTTGCGATTTGTGGTATTACAAACTAGCTGTTCTCCTTGCTGTCCCACAACCGCTGCTAATTGTTGTGTTAATTGCTGGATATCTGGCGTTGGTTGTTCCATCCATTCTTGGAAAGAACCATCTTCTCCATGTTTCCGCACTTTCACAGGTACGGGAGAAGCCGCAGTCGCAACTACATTTGCACCAATGCGCTGTTTTAATGATTGAAAAACTGTAGCGCGTTCATCAGGTTGATATTGATCTTGTTTGTTGAAAACCAGCAAACTTGGTTGTTTTGTGGCTTTTAGCTGTTGTAAAACCTGAAATTCTGAATCTGTTAAATCACCGTTAGTCAGAAATAAGACAAAATCAGATTTCTGCATTTCCGATAAAGTGACAACATCGGAATTTTCACCAGCTACGGAAAATAAAGGCGCTGTTTCCGCAAAATTTAAAGACATTCCCGGAATAGTTGGGGCAGTTTTTAGAACTTCAATAACTGTACTTTTACCTACAGATTTACCACCAGTAACGGCCAGGTTAATTTCCTTTCTATCCAGTTCTAAGGGCAATTTAGCGAGATTTTCGCGGAGAATTGCTAGGTGAGGATGATTGACTGCTTCTTGTGCCAGTTGATTAATTATTACTTGGGTTTGAGCGATCGCTTTATCCACAGCCGCTCTATCTACAACCATATCATTTAGCTGTTCACCTAATTGGGGCTGATTTTTATTGAACAACCACAAACCCCCACCGACAGCCAAAGCACTCAGGAGTCCGAATTCTCCCACTTGCACTATTGAATCATGCCAACTGTCTAACATCCACAGGGAGAACGATAGTCCTAGTCCTCCCACTAAAATCGGTCGCTGTAACTTCACAATTGTGATTCTCCACGCGAGGAAAAAGCTTTTACCTCACTTTAGTCCAAAACCTGCTACTCGGATTGAGGTTGGTGAACAAACGTCTTTTGATGTTGGAGCAGAGTAAGCAGCTAAAAGCATTTTTTTTGCTATGTATAAACAACACATCAATTTTTCTTAATTAATTGTTGTATCTAGTGATAAAGTCAATGTTAACATATTAACTTTTCTTGAAATGACAGGTAGATAGGATAAATAGTCTGCTCACTAATTATACAGGTGAAATCAGTGAATAAAACAGCAAGCCAATTAGTCTTAACTTTCGGAATACTAGCATTGACAAGCAGTTTTACAAATACGCTTGGTCTTGCCCAAAATATTCAAAAACCAAATGAAGCGACAAAAGTTACTAACTCTGCCACTGACGCACTTATCAAAGTAGATGGTTCTAGTACCGTATATCCCATTACCCAGTCCATAGCTAAAGCATACCAAGCCAACCTAAAAAATAATAGTCAAATACAAGTAAATATTTCCGGTACTAGCGGTGGGTTTGAAAAATTTTGTACTCGTAAAATAGATATCAGTAATGCTTCTCGACCAATTAACCAGTCAGAAATGGCAGCTTGCAGAAAAAATGGCGTAAGTTACATGGAGTTACCCATAGCTTTTGATGCCCTAACCATTGCTGTTCACCCTCAAAACACTTGGGCAAAAGACATTACAGTAGCCGAATTGAAAAAAATCTGGGAACCTGCGGCTGAAGGAAAAATTACAAAATGGAATCAAGTCCGAGATTCTTGGCCAGACCGCCCAATTAAATTATATGGTCCTGGTGGTAAGTCTGGAACTTATGATTATTTTACCGAAGCAATTGTCGGTAAAGCCAAAGCCAGTCGCAAAGATTACACAGCCAGTGAAAATGATGAAGTTTTAGTTACTGGTGTTAATAAAGATCCTAATGCTTTGGGTTACTTTGGTTATGCCTACTACCAAGAAAACAAAGATAAGTTAAAAGTTTTAGCAGTTAATAGTGGTAAAGGTGCCGTTTTACCATCACCAGAAACAGTAGAAAAAGCCAAATATCAACCACTTTCTCGACCTCTATTCATATATGTCAATCTTCGGTCTAGTAAAAACAAAACTTTAGTGTATAACCTTGCGGATTTCTACATTAAAAATGCGGCAAAAATAGTCAGTTCTGTTGGCTATGTTCCCTTATCAGAGGAAGCTTACAAACTTAATTCTATCCACTTGTATAAAGGCAAAGCCGGAACAGTATTTGGTGGTAAATCGGAGTTTAACCTAACTCTTGGGCAATTGTTACGCAAACAAAAGCAATTTTAGTAATTAATAAAAATCATGACAATTAGAGTAGGAATCAATGGATTCGGGCGCATGGGAAGGTTGTCCGTTCGTGCTGCTTGGGATTACCCAGAAATAGAATTTGTCCACATTAATGAAACCAAAGGTGGAACAGCAGCCGCAGCACATTTACTCAAATTTGATTCTGTACATGGGCGTTGGACACCAGAAGTAGAAGCGGTCAAAAACCAAGTTGTTATTGATGGTAAATCTCTCAGTTTTACTGAATATTCTCAACCGGGTGAAGTTCCTTGGGAAGATTTTGGGGTTGATATAGTTTTGGAATGTTCTGGTAAGTTTAGAACCCCCGCTACCCTTGACCCCTATTTTAAAAGAGGTGTGCAGAAGGTAATTGTTGCTGCACCTGTTAAACAAGAGGCTTTAAACATTGTCATGGGGGTAAATGATCACCTCTACCAAGCTGATAAACATCATTTATTAACAGCAGCTTCTTGTACTACTAATTGTTTAGCCCCAGTCGTAAAAGTAATTCATGAAGGTTTAGGAATTAAACATGGAGTAATTACCACAATTCACGACAATACTAATACTCAAACCATTGTAGATGCACCTCATAAAGATTTGCGTCGGGCTAGGGCTACAAGTATGTCATTAATTCCCACTAGCACAGGTTCAGCCACAGCTATTGGGTTAATTTATCCAGAATTGAATGGTAAATTAAATGGTTTAGCCGTGCGTGTACCTTTGTTAAATGCTTCTCTCACAGATTGTGTATTTGAAGTTGAACGTTCGACCACAATAGCCGAAGTTAATGATCTATTAAAAACTGCATCTGCACAAAAACCGTTAATAGGAATTTTGGGTTATGAAGAACGTCCTTTAGTTTCTATTGATTATAAAGATGATCCTCGTTCTGCAATTATTGATGCCCTTTCGACAATGGTTATCAACGAAACTCAGGTGAAAATATTGGCTTGGTATGACAATGAATGGGGTTATGTTAACCGCATGACTGAATTAGCAGGAAAGGTGGCGTTAAGTTTGCAGAAATAATGGTTTTCTAGGGGTGGGTTTTCAGTCCTACCCCATAAAGATTTTTGCACGCAGAGGCGCAGAGACGGAGAGAGAATTTTAGTTTGTATTTACAATTTTGAATTTTTAATCATGGCTTCTACTACTGCTTCTAATTCTAATTTCAAGAATTATATTCTGGTGACACTGGCATACTGGGGCTTCACTTTGACTGATGGGGCTTTGCGAATGTTGGTTTTGCTCTATTTTAATAAAATTGGTTATACACCTATTCAAATTGCCTCTCTGTTCCTGTTTTACGAGGTATTTGGAATTGTTACAAACTTTCTCGGCGGTTGGATTGGTTCTCAGTTTGGGTTAAAAGTAACTCTTTATACTGGGATTGGATTACAGGTGTTTTCTTTAATTATGCTGTCTTTTCTGAATCCAGGGTGGGCGCAGTGGCTTTCAGTCCTTTATGTGATGGTTGCACAGGCATTTTCGGGAATTGCTAAGGACTTAACCAAGATGAGTTCTAAAAGCGCCATTCGCTTGGTTGTGCCTCAAGATGCTCAATCTTCTTTGTTTAAGTGGGTGGCTGTACTAACGGGTTCTAAAAATGCTTTAAAAGGAGTGGGATTCTTTCTTGGTGGCGCCCTTCTCAGTTCTGTGGGTTTTATTAATTCCCTGTGGATTATGGCTGGGGGACTGGCTTTAATTATGTTTTCTGGGTTAATGCTGCCCAAAGGCATGGGTAAAATCAAGAAAAAGGTTAAATTTAGCCAACTTTTCTCTAAAAGCGCGGAAATAAATATTCTCTCGGCGGCGCGATTCTTTTTATTTGGATCTAGAGATGTATGGTTTGTTGTGGCTTTACCAGTGTTTTTACGTGGGACTTTGGGCTGGTCTTTTTATCAGGTAGGGGGATTTTTAGCTTGTTGGGTGATTGGTTATGGGATTATTCAATTTTTAGCACCAACACTCATGCGGCGATTTGGTTCTGGTCGTCCACCTCAATCTCAAACTATTCGATTCTGGACATTTACATTAACGGCTGTTCCCGGTGCGATCGCTCTGGCATTACAATTAGGTTTACCCGCTAATATCGTAATTATTGCTGGACTTCTCGTTTTTGGTGTCGTATTTGCTTTCAATTCCGCTGTCCATTCCTATCTGGTTTTAGCATTTACTGATGATGATAAGGTCGCTTTAAATGTGGGTTTTTACTATATGGCAAACTCCGGTGGTCGTCTTGTGGGTACAGTTTTATCCGGTTTGGTTTATCAAATATTTGGCTTAGTTGGTTGTCTGTGGACATCAATGTTTTTCGTATTCGCAGCAGGTTTAGTTTCTCTGAAGTTACCTAATCCTCAACCTAGTAAAGCTATAGCTTGGAAAGCTGGAGACGGAGAATAATATTTCCCAGTCTAAAGATATGCTATGCAAACAGGTATATCCTACTGTAGTGAGATGACTCCAAAATTTATTTGAGTTTAAATATGGTAGTGGGCAATTGGTGACAGTTTTTGCCTCTTGCCTAAATACTAATTTGTAATAAATACAGATTTTATAATGACAAGAATATCACCGAATCCTTGGAGAATTTGGGTATCCGAAACTAACATTTATAGAGGTTAATTAAGTGGAATATGTAACTAAACAACCGACTATAAAACGCCTTTCTTTTCTGGATCGCTTTTTGACATTGTGGATATTTCTGGCAATGGCAACTGGAGTGGGTTTAGGCTATTTTTTCCCCACAATAGAAGTTTTTATCAATCATTTCCAAATAGGAACAACCAACATTCCCATTGCTATTGGTTTAATTTTGATGATGTACCCACCCTTAGCAAAGGTAAAATATGAAGAATTAGGAGATGTATTTCGTAATAAAAAAATTCTCGGACTATCATTATCACTAACTTGGATAATTGCCCCAATTGTAATGTTTACACTTGCTATTCTTTTTTTACGCGATAAACCTGAATATATGACTGGGTTAATTATGGTGGGAATAGCCCCTTGTATTGCTATGGTAATTGTCTGGAGTGAATTAGCTAAAGGAGATACTGAATATACAGCCGGACTGGTTGCTTTTAATAGTATTTTTCAAATTCTCTTTTACAGCGTTTATGCTTGGTTTTTTCTGGCGATTTTACCGCCTTTATTTGGCTTACAAGGAACTATTGTAAATATCAGTATTGGGGAAATTGCCAACAGCGTTTTTATCTATTTAGGTATTCCTTTTCTGGCTGGATTTATGACTCGCTTTATTTTAGTAAAAGCTAAAGGTAAGCAGTGGTATCATCAGCAGTTCATTCCCAAAATCAGTCCGATTACTTTAATTGCTCTTTTATTTACAATCATGGTAATGTTTAGTTTAAAGGGCAATTTGATTGTGCAGATTCCTCTCGATGTTGTCCGCATTGCCATTCCCCTCATTATCTATTTCCTATTCATGTTTTTGAGTAGTTTTTACCTAGCATGGAAAATTAAAGCTGACTATGCCAAAGCTGCTAGTGTGGCATTTACCGCTGCTGGTAATAATTTTGAATTAGCAATAGCTGTCGCTATTTCTGTATTTGGGATTAAATCTGGTGTGGCTTTTGCTGCTGTGATTGGACCATTGGTAGAAGTGCCAGTCTTAATTAGTTTAGTCAGTGTATCTTTCTGGATCAAGAAACATTTTTTTCGCCCATCTCCACCAATAGGATTATAATTAAATACGTTTGATCTACTATTGATTTATTTAAATTTAATGAAAGTTGCTGATTTAATTACCTGGTTTGAAGAATGGGCAAATCCCGCTTGGTGCGAAAGTTGGGATAATTGCGGTTGGCAAGTTGAACCGGGTGTTTTGTCCATAGAAGCGCGGGTTTTAGTGTGTTTAACTCCGACTTTAGCAGTAATGGAAGAAGCGATCGCTCTCCATGCTAACCTAATATTTGCTCATCATCCCCTCATTTTTCACCCTCCCAAATCTTTCCGCACTGGGGAAGCCTTAACAGAAATGGTGCGGTTAGCTTTTACCCATAATATTGGAATTTATACCGCCCATACTAATTTTGACCAAGTGGCAGATGGAACTGCTGACGTTTTAGCGCAACTTCTGGAACTTCAACAAGTATCACCTATTGTTCCTACCCAAGCAGGTTTAGGTTATGGGCGTGTAGGAATGCTAAAACCCACTTTGACATTACAAGAGGTAATTAATAATATTCAAACTCAATTAAATCCGCCCCATTTAATTTTTTCCCCAATGGCTGATTTACAACAGCAAATTTCACGGGTAGCTGTTTTAGGTGGTTCTGGTGCAGGTTATATTTCAGCAGTAGTCAAAACTAATGCCCAAGTTTACTTAACGTCTGACTGTAAATTTCATCAATTTCAAGAAAGCCGTGATCGTGGTATCGTATTAATTGATGCTGGACATTATGCCACAGAACGCCCCGCGTGCGATCGCCTAGTCCAGAAAATGCAAGCCCTTAACTTAAATTGGGTGCAATTGAGCCAAAAAGATGAAGATTTTCGGCAGTTTTACCCTAATACAGTCAGCAGCTAAGAGACTTTACCTTCACAGCTAAAAAATTATTCACAGTTAAGAAATTCAAAAAAATGTTATTATTTATATGTGACACAGATTTTAAGTAAGTCGGCACGATAAAATCAATATACATTTTTTTCGTAAAAACCCTTAAATAACCTATCTATAAGGTATTTGTCGAATTTACATTTCGTTACATATGTTGATTGTTTAACGCCAACTTACTTAACACCGGGGAAAATCTTCTAGACACAACCCAGAGTATGATATATACTTAGCTAAGTAGTGTGGTTAAAAGGCTGAAATCTATGTTATACCCAGATATAATATTGTTATTGGTGAAGCATTCTTTCAGAGCTAACTAACACCCCCCTGGCAACGCCAAATCAAAGAAAAATGTCTGTAGATGTTAACAGTTGCTATAGCTGTTCAACTAATGCGGTAAACTAAAGCTTAAGACCCAAAATTTCATCTAACACTAATGACTAAAAATAAGTGGTAAAATTGAGTCACTGAACTTACCGGGTTCTCACCGCGAAATTCACCTCCTAGAGGCTGATATTATGGGGATGAAACCCGAATTTGACAGGTTTAACTACGTTGTATAAAAAGGCAGAAGCACTACATGCTACACCGCAAGATTTATCAACTGTGTTGCGACGGGCGGGAGGTATGTGTTTTTTTGCGGGATCAGCAACGCTGGATAGAGCGGGCCCGCATCATTGATATCGAAGGCGATTTAGTGACTTTACGCTATGAAACAGACGAAGAAGATGAAGTTTGTTCTTGGGAGGAAATGGTTCGTCTCGAAAGCATCGGATCTGTTACTCAAAAATTAGCTTCAGTGCAACGCGGTAACATAGATCCGCTGACAACTGAAGACTGTCCAGAAGCAGAGCGTATTCCTAACCCTTATACTGACCTAAATCCAGATTAAACGCTCCTAAATTAAATTCACATCAAGCGTTCAAAAGCAGGACAGTATCCGTCCAGGGTAACTTTGAAATTATATAAGGGGGCAGCGGGGTTCCAACACCGTTGCCCTCTTTGGTGTCGGCAGCTACCACAGCAGGCAACATCACCAGAATTAGGGCGAAGGTTATTCGGGTTTAAGAGTTCTCGCGGAGATAACCCCCGTAATACCAAGTCCTCACCCTGCCAACGCGCTTCTATTAAACCCGTATCAGCAAATTGTCGCCACCGGGGATCTGCTGTCACTGCATCGGGAAGAGTGATGGTAATAACAGTTCCCAATTCCGTCACCTCCCCCTCATAATTAATTTCTGGGGCAGCAGGTTGTAAAAATGTTTCCCCAATCGGTAATTCTACTAGAGTCCCTGGGGCTGGTGAATGGACATGATAGCGATTTTGTAACTCTTCTAAACAAGTTAAGTCAGCCAGATAACTTGGAGAACCATGCACAAAAATCACGTGTTGCGGGCGTAAATTATGAATTAGCTGGGTTGTTCCTGGTCCATCACTATGTTGCGCTAACAGATAACTTTCAAATTTTGTCGGTGCTAAATATTCTGGATTAACTGGAATATCAATTTTTTCAGGTAAAAGAATTAACCAATTGCCTGTGTTTGGTTGACAATATTTACGTAAATCTGCGGAAGAATCCGTAAGAACAATACAAGGCGATATCCCTAAAGTTGCCAGATTTTCTGGCTTTAATCTTCTTACACGAGGCTTTACCCGTTCATCCCAAAATAAAGGTTGGTGACGGGCGAAATTTTGAACTGCGGCGGGAAGATGTGGTAAAAGTTCTAAATAGGCATCACAACCAGCAGCTACAGCACCATCAACCCAAATGTCTAAATCTCGACCTGTAAAGTGGTGATGGGAACGTAACAGCATGAGTAATTCTTGACCTAATCCTAATGCTGGGGTTGGTAAAATTACTGAATTGTTTTTCTCTGTGCCACTAGAACTAATGGCGCGATGAATCCTTTCTGCTAGTTGATTTTCTTGATTGCGGCGATGGGTATGGCGAGATGTCCCATAACTACCTTCAATTAATAGTACGTCTAAATTTAAACCTCGAAGTTCATCCAGTCGCAACCCTTCGACTAAACGGGAGTTGGATAGGAAAAAATCACCGGTGTAAAGTAATTTATAATCGCGGTTGGGGGTGTGGTAAGTGAGGAGAATCGCCACAGCACCGGGTAAATGACCTGCGGGAAATAATTCTACTATGAGATCTTCTCTGATTTCTATGGGCGATCGCAATGGTAATGCCTGACAAAATGAGAGAATTCCTGGTAGTTCTTCATCTGGCCAATTTAGCGGTAATAACTTCGTCGTTACCTCACTAGCATAAATAGGTAATAGGGGAAAAGCTTGATGCAGTGTTAATAAGCCTCTAGCATGATCTGGATGGGCATGACTAACCAGAACTAAATCAGCTAACATACCATGCTGTGCCGATTTAGTCAATTCCTGCGATATAGGAGAAATATTTGTCAAGCCGAAATCTAACATGATCCGATGTGGACCCATTCTGACCATTAAACACACCCCTTCATCTTGATGCTGAACACTATAGGGAAAGCATTCTAACTCATTAGTGGTTTCGACCGCATCAATTGATATATTATTCATCCTTTACTCCTCCCCTCCATCAAACTATTGGCTGAGAAAGTTGGCTTTTAGCAATATTCCTCTGCAAAGTTCAAAGAAGTGGGAATCCTAAGTTGTCACTCTTGTTAATGTGCAGAACCATTACCATGATAATTATCGGAATCATAAAAGCCATTTTTCGTACCAAAAAATAAGCACGAAACCGTAAATATAACCGTTAAACCCACTAAAATTAGTTTGATATCCATTGATTTTATCCCCTTAACTTCGGACTTTTTGATCTTAATATCGTGTTTTTGCATTTGGGCAAAATCACTAGAAAATCTTTACCATGCTTGGGTTATTGTAAATATAGCACATTCAACCCCAGCATTACAGGGCAATCTCTTCTCCACGCTCAGTAAAGCGGACATCTTTAATTTTCCACTGGGAATTACTAATTAAGGTTTTGCGGACACTGCTAAACAACGCAAACTGTTCACAACTAGAAAGAGAAGATACTTGTCTTTTTGAATCTGGTGAAATGCGGATATCAACAATCGCAACACCATTTTTCACATTAACGCGATAACCAGATACGCTAAAATCTGCTGTATTTTGTTCTTTGAATATTTTACCTATGGCCTCATTCATGGGTTCTGCTGCGGAAACGTCAGTTTTTTGAGGAATTAGCTCTTGACATTGGGCATCACTTGTGTATACGGTGACGTTTGTAGTTTTACCAGAGATTGCTTTAGTATTGGAATTAGCGGTATATGGTTCAACTACGGGGGTTGGAGACTTTTGTACTTTTCTTTGGGGACTGGGGTTAATCTTGCTATTTGGTGTTGTTTCTAGAGTTGGGTTATTAGCGGTATTGTGAGAATCACAACTACTAAGAAAAGTGCAGGATACAACTAAAAATAATGATAAAATAGCTTGTTTGTAATTATACATATAGTAATTCCGTTGGATTTTTACAAGAAAATTCATATCAATATTTGTCAGTTAAGGAGGAAAATTCCATATTCTTCATAAGTTCTGAGAAAGATTATAACATTTTCAAAATCTTTAATCCTGTAAATCCTGATTCTGACAATTATCATTAAACTCATCCTTGTATTGATTATAGCAAGATTCAATAACTAATAAACACGCTCTGATTAATTTATCCCAATTATTATCATCTATTGATATTGGTTCTGTTGCTGGTCGAAAATGAACAATAGAATTACGAATTTTATAAATAAACTCTCCTAAATTACCTTCTGAGTTACCATCAAGATCATTTTTAATTTCCTTCAAAAGATTAATAGCATCTTCGGGTGCATTATCTATAAGTTTATTAATAGCTTCCTTTTCTTTTGGTCGCCAATCAGTATAATTTTCTATATTAGCAGAAAAGTTAAGTAAAGAACCTTTAATTCCTAAATTTTGATAAAATTCCTGCCAAAATGAAATTGAGAATAGTCTTTCTATACACCGATAAACATCAAGAAATGAATGTTTCCAACTAACTGATACTAAGCTAAATAGTAAATTCTCAAAAGTATCAAGTTGCATCATTTCTACACATTCAATAAACAACCTTTCAAAAACAACAAGAGTTTCTTTCCGAAATTTTAAAGAAATAATTTGCCTCTGTTGAATAATATAAAATGCTGATAAATTTACAGTGGCAATTTGAATTATATCAGATTTAACTTTAATAAATGGACATTCATCATTAATTTGATAAACAAAAACTGGCTCAAAGAAATGATTTATCTGACTAAATTCATATTTGATAATTTCTTCGTTTTCGGGAGGATAAAAAATATCTTCTGCTATTTGATAAGCATCAGCATTTTGTTTAACAGAAACTTTTAAATCAGATAAAAGTGCTGTAAGCATTCCTCCATTTAGCTCAATTTCTTCTATTATTTCTTGTTCAATTTCTAATTTATGTTGCCAACCAATAGCCACAAAGTAATTTTTATTATCAAACTCAAAAGTTGCAGTTCTGAAATAAGGTAAAATTGATTGTTGATTTGTGATTTTCAGTTCTTTTAACCATTTTCTATCATCTTCATTCGTTTGAATACAACGTTTATGATCCCTAAAAATAGACACTTCAATATTTTGATTTTCTACAAAACTAGCTAATAAATCAAATATATGTTTATTAGCGTCTTTCATGTTTCTAGACATAATTATCTCAATATAATGCTCTCCAGCATTGTGTCATATTATCAATATTAAATTTTTCGGAAATTAATAAATTAAACGCTTGTAGAAAAAACTCTCTTTCAAAGAAATCTTTCCTACCTAGTTTTTTACTAATTAATTCATTTAATGTTGGAAAATCTAAAAAATCACCTATTTCATCAGGATTCAAGTTATTTATTTTTGTTAAAAGTGTATCGGTTTTGTTTTTGATATCTTGCCATTTTTGGTTTTGCTCTTCTGGTTCATAATCATTACCAGGTCTACCTAATATAGAAAAAGCTAACGCAGTCACAAACCCAACACAAGCTGGTTGACTACTAAATAAATCCTGACCTTTCTGAAAATATCCTTGTATTTCTTCATTTTGATATCGAGAAATTGCTTGATCAAATTTATACAGATAAAACATTACTTCATAAAAAATATTAGTCAAATTAGGATTTGATGTTGAGCTTATAAAATCTAGTCTTGTAAATTCCTCTGCTAATCTTTCCGGAATATCTATTTTCACCTTTTTAGCTCCAAATACTAAAAATAATTCAATGATATCATCAGATTTAAATTGTCCTGGACTTGAACGTTTATTTTTGTGATTTCTGTCTGTGAGTGTTATTATTTCAATTACATGAAATTTTTCTTTAAGTTCTTTAATTATTCCTTGAAAAACTGTTTCAATTTGTCTTCTTATATCCCAAGGAACTTGTCCTGTATTCAGGACTAACATTCTATAAATTAAACTATTTATTTGTGAAGCAATCCAAAACTCTACACGAATTTTATGATTACAAATATTGGCATTATCTTTTAAAGCTACACTTAAAGCTTTAGTTCGTTGCATACCATCAATAATAGATATACTATCTTCAGGTATTTTGTTAATAAATTCTAAAAAAGCATTATTGTCTTCTAATTGTTCAATAATGGCAAAATTATCCTGGGGAATAATCACCCCTATAACTATTGGTGGTAATACCGCTCCAGTTTCTATATCTTTAATCATCCTCTTGCGGATACGTATAGCAGTATTTGTTTTTAAAGTATCTCTTTGTCCTTCTAAACCTCCTCTATTTTCAAAGGCATTTTTTACCCTTTTTAGATATTCTTCTACTTGAAACTGTGTCATCACGGAGTAACAATTTACTCTTGTATCTTTGATAATGTCAATATTTTTATTCATAACCATGAATGAGATATTATTTACCATATTTTTAGTTTATCATTGAATGGGTTGATTGTGTATGATCAGGAAATTAAAAATTAATAGCATCTTTATAATGCCATACAAATATAGCACAGATTTTTTAAAATGGTATTACCTTCTATAAATCCTGATATGTCCACGCCACGCTATGAAACAATTAACAAATAGCTGCATTAACAAACTGAATCACATCTCCTAAACCAACTTGAGTTTTCAGATTTGTAAAAATAAAAGGTTTATCACCGCGCATTTTTTTCGCATCTCTTTCCATGACATTTAAATCAGCACCCACATAGGGAGCAAGATCGGTTTTATTAATCACTAATAAATCAGATTTAGTAATACCTGGACCACCTTTGCGGGGAATTTTATCACCAGCAGCCACATCAATGACATAAATGGTTAAATCTACTAATTCAGGACTAAAAGTAGCAGCTAAATTATCTCCACCACTTTCTAAAAAGACTAAATCTAAATTGGTAAATTTCTCTTCTAATTGTTCAATTGCGGCTAAATTCATAGAAGCATCTTCACGGATAGCAGTATGGGGACAACCTCCCGTTTCTACTCCTAAAATGCGATCGCTTGACAAAGCCTGAGAACGGACTAAAAATTGAGCATCTTCTTGAGTATATATATCATTTGTCACCACAGCTAATTGATATTTTTCCCGTAAATTCTTACATAAAGCATCTACCAAAGCCGTTTTCCCCGAACCCACAGGACCAGCAACGCCTACTCTTAAAGCCGTCATAATTTTTAACTCCTAAACAATCTAGTATATTGGGTTTCGTGCTGCATACTCGCTAAAGACAAGCCCCAATTACAACATCCTAAATCATCATCTGCCATTGTCAAAATCTCTCCCACAGTAGTAATTAATAAAGGTTGTAAACCCAGTAATAACTCCTGTCCCGCAGTTTGTCCCAGCGGAATAAGTTTGATCCCAGCGGTAATTAAATTATTCGCCCAACTGTGTAAATAAGCTAATAAAGCAGCTTGAATATTTATATCCCAATGAGCGCAAGCTATAGCAAATGCGATCGCATAATTGCCAGGATAACCCACAGCATTCACCACAGGTAAAATTTCCGGTTCTAACTTCCCTAATAATTGCATCAGAGAACGTCCCATTTGCCAACTAGCAGCCCGTAATTCTTCCGTATCTCTCGCAGCAGATAACCATAAATTCCACCGCTTTAAAGCCGACCTATCACCTGATTTAACAGCATGAAAACCCCTCATCATTATCGCCGCATCTAGGCGAATTGAGCCATAAATTAATTCAGAATGTAGCCAATGTTTGAGATTTTCTATATTCGTAATAGTACCATTTTCTATTAACATCTCCAACCCTTCCGAATAGCCATAAGCACCAACGGGTAAAGCTGGACTTGCTAATTGTAAGATTGTCAAAAAATGGCTATGCGTGAGAGTGATTTCCATAAGCCCCTAATTCTGGTTGAAAAGGTAAAATTTCTTCTTTAATTTCTAACCCTAATTGGATTAACATAGCAGCTAAAACTGCATCTGGAGATAAGCGTAAATAAGTCGAAGTTATTTCTACAGGAACATGACGATTTCCTAAATGATATGCAGCCCTTAATAATAGAGGAATTTCTGCTAATACAGTTAAAACAGGTTCAGGTTTAGCAATAATTCTCATATAAATACTTTCGGTTTCATCTGTGAGAATATCGCTATCATGTAATACTGTACCTCTAGCTAACCGCAAAAAAATCTCCTGACCATCTGCTAATATAAATTTATGACGGCTACGAGTTCGTTCTTCCGCAGTTAGTGAAAGAGTGATATTCACTATAGCATTAGTATTAGGTGGTTGACGTTGGGTAAAAGTCAGCATAATTCCCGACATTAACTTTAATTTGTGAATATTGCAAGAGTTAGATCCCCGACTTCTCTAAGAAGTCGGGGATCTAATTGTTCATAACTGATTTAGGATAGCTATAGGCGTAAATTATGTCATAACTTCAAAAGAATGAACTTCTAGAATAGAACCAATCATCGCTGCTGTCATTAAATCTTCTCGAACTTTTCCGGTTATTTTGGCTTTTTGTCCTGATTTAAGTAAGTTTTTATCAGCACTTTTTGAGATTTCGTATGTAACACCATCTTCTGTTACAAAAGCCCAAGCACCAAGCCCAATATTCCGACGTTCAATAGTACCTGTAGCTGTAATAGTCATTTGTTAGTTGTCAGTTGTTAGTAGGGGCGAAGCATTTGAAAGATAAATTATCGGTCATTGCCAAAAATAGTTCTCCAAATGCTTCGCCCGTACAG
>NZ_JAQMTJ010000075.1:0-23299 GCF_028330815.1 Dolichospermum lemmermannii CS-548 | reverse complement strand
ACTGACAACTGTACGGGCGAAGCATTTGGAGAACTATTTTTGGCAATGACCGATAATTTATCTTCCAAATGCTTCGCCCCTACTAACAACTGACAACTGTACGGGCGAAGCATTTGGAGAACTATTTTTGGCAATGACCGATAATTTATCTTCCAAATGCTTCGCCCCTACTAACAAATCTTGTTTCCAAATAGGTAACAACACCAGCGTCTTTCAGCCTAATCATCTATGCTAAAAGTTATGCACTTAACCGCTAATTCCACTATACCAAAATCAGCTTGGGAGGATTTAAGTCAACTCCCAGCCTCGAATGCAATTCAATGGGAAAATATCAAAACTCAGTTAGATCTAGTGCTATTAGCCCTAGAAACCTTAACTGGCATTGGTTCAGAGGCAATGTTATCAGCCGCAGTTAGTCTGGATTTAGAATCAAAAGTACCAGATCGGGTAGCCCTATGGCGATTGCGGCAATCGAATCCCCTTCGCAAAAGTCAAGGAGGACGAAAAAAATTAGATGTAGAAGAAGCGCGATCGCTAGTTTTAATTATCTGTTATCTCGCCAAGCAGCACCAGGAATTAATTCGCCGGGCTGTCGGTTTATTAGAGCAGATGACAGCAAATAAGCAACAACCTCACCAAACTGCGTTATTGGGAGATTATATAGATAGTTTTTGTAATACTTACCAAGAACGCATGGAAGAGGAAGAAGCCACTCCTGGGGATATACTTACCCACCTAGCCCTAAAACTGTTAATAAATTTACTCTTTTATAGTGCCGGCGGTGGACACCGTCGTTTGTGGTTAGCACTCATAGACCTTTCCACAAAATAATTTGTGATTTGCGATTTTCACTCCCAATCTAAAATCCAAAATTCCCTATTTTTTTCGTTGAAATTGTTGTTATGTCTCTATCAAATCCTGTCATTCGTCGCTATACCCCCCCCACTTGCACACTAGAAATCTGGGCGGAAAACTCCCCTTTGTCCCGGTGGACAGACAAAACTATTATTAATGATCATAGTTTTCGTCTGCAATTTGATGATCCACAACTACCAGAAGCACAGAAAATTATTATCCAGGGTGATCACCAGCAGCTAGAAGTTTTATGTAATATTGTTACTACTTACGTTCAAAAGCTGCTGCAACAATCTGCCGAAGATTTTAGTATCACTTTAGCAGGTAATGATTATCCCCATACAGGATCAGAAGCAGCTCCAGAATCGCCCGATATTCCCCCGTCTGCCTTTCCTACCCAAAATTTACGATCCTTTAACACTCAAATTCCCCAAACAAAAGTTTATTTAGAATCTAGTAGTAATTTAACTCACAAACTCTTTTTTGGTGATCTTGCTAACCAGACATCTGGACAGGTAATTAAACTGAGTTTACTACAACTATTTGATTTAGCAACAGCTTTAGATGAATACACATCTGATATGATTGTTTTACCAACTACTAGTAGTCAAACTGTCAGGCAGAATCTACCTAAGTGGGCCCCTATAGCCGCAGTTTTGGTATTAGCAGCCGGTTTAACACCATTTACCTGGCAATATGCCAAGAATATTCAGAAAAATCGGCAGAGAATAGCTAAAAATAGTCCTGAGTCCGTCAAACCAGTGGCGATAGAACCTTCTGTACAAGACACTACACCAACGCCGCCACTCCCTTTAATCACGCCTCAACCCCAACTGATACCACCACTTACTAACTTTAGTACGCCCTTACCGCCGCTTTCCGTTCCTAATACAACTATCCCTGGGACACCAACCACAACATCTCAGCCGGCATTAACCAAACCATCCAATACTTCTTCCTATCCTATTCCTCGACAAATTCTTGATAGCCCGAAAGTAGCAAAAGCCATACCAAATTCTTCAAGTATTCTGGCTAAAAAAGGCATGAATACCCCTAAATCTCAGAATTTGCCATCTAATATTTCCCCACCATCTCAGTCTGTTGCCACTATCCCCAACAATAGTTTTAGTAATCTTCCTAACATAATTCCCACTCCTTTTGCTCCGGAATTACCGCAGGATACTGTAGGTATCGCTACGCCAGATCAGCCATCTCCAGCGGAAAATAAAGAGAATTTAATTAGGAAATTAAGAACTGCAACTAAAACTACGTCAGGTACACAAGTTACTAATAATAAGACTTTATTTGATACACCTCAAGTAGCAGAAGCGAGAGAATACCTCAACAAACGTTGGCAACCACCAACTGGTCTCTCTCAAGCCTTAGAATATAGTTTAACATTGGGTATTGATGGTACAATTGAAAAGATTTTGCCCTTAAATAAAGTTGCCAGAGAATACATTGATAGTAGTGGCATTCCCCAAATTGGGAAACCTTTTGTTTCTACTAATAAATCTGGGCAAAACTTGAGAATACGAGTTATTCTCAATCCTGATAGTAAAGTGCAAACATTTCCAGAAACACCATAGGAATTAAAAATTAGAAAAAAAGGAAACAGGGAACAGGGAACAGATAAGAAACAAAAGTTTCTGAGTTCAGAGCTTCAGTCAAAAAAAAGATGTTTTTAAAAGATGCGTAGCCCGAAAAAGAACAGTATCATTATTTCAATCTCATGTTTTTAAACATGAGTTTTTTCTGTTCCCTGTTGCTTCGGAGTTCCCTCTGAACTAATAATTTTGCTTCGATTGCTCTTTTCTAAATTATAAGTAGGTGAACGGAAAAAAACCGTAGACGCGGAGCGGCTTCTCGAAGAGTAATATGTAATGAAAAGTAAAATCGCCCAAACCCTCTTCACTCTTGCCTCTGGTTACTGAGCGAAGTCGAAGTATTGCCTCAAGCCTAGTGCCATAACGACGATTTTCAATGCTAACCTACTTAAAATCTAAATAGGTTAATTAGAAGAGGACATTTTATCTAGGAAAATCTTAGTGGTACTATCTTCTACTCTCGTATAAATATAAGTTTCCGGCTCTTTGATTTTGTGAGTTTTGAAGATTTTTTCGGCACGCTCCCATAAATCTGCATCCTCGCCATAGGGAATATTATTAAATCCCTTTAATTCAAAAAACATCGGTCTTTTTCCAAAAAATGTAGCACCGACAACGCATTCTCTAATATTAATTGTTTGATCAGGTTGAAAATAATCAGGAACAGAAAATTCCTCCTCAATTTCACATCCACCTTCAATCAAATCAATCTCTGGATTAGCCTGCATAAATTCCAGCCGCGACTCTAGATGATGGGGTTTATAGGTATCGTCACTGTCAATAAACGTGATATAGTTACCAAAAGATGCTTGAATACCCGCATTTCTGGCGTAAGCAGCTTTCCGATTTTGATGTTTAAGATAACGGATATTATTAAATTTTTGTAAGTAACTATTGACAATTTCAAAAGTATGATCTTGGCTACCATCATCCACTACAATTAATTCAAAATCCTGAAAAGTTTGCTGAAGGACGCTATTTATGCAGTCGTTTAAGTATTTTGCTCGATTGTAGGTACATAAAATAATCGAGATTGTCGGCTTAGGGTCAAAATTTATACTAGGCATTTTTTTGAGGTTGAACAAAAGTTCCCTGAAATTAGGTATAACTCGCATATTATACGTTATTTATGGATTACTATAAAAATCACCCATTTGTTCAAAATCATTAAATATTATGAATCAAAATCAGCTTATTCAACAAGAGTTAAATCCTCAAATTACAGTTGTTATGCCAGTGTATAATGGCGAAAAATATCTTGATACAGCAATCAAGAGTATTTTAAATCAAACGTTTACGAATTTTGAATTTGTCATTGTAGATGATGCTTCAACAGATAGCAGCGCAAGAATCATTAATTCCTATAAAGACAAACGCATCAAATTAATTCAAAACAATGTTAATTTGGGGATACCCACAACTAGAAATAAATGTTTGCAAGAATCATCAGGTGAATACATTGCTGTTTTAGATTGTGATGACTATGCATATCCATCAAGATTAGCAGAACAATTTGAGTTTATGGAAAATAACCCAGACTTTGGTATGGTTGGGTCTTGGGTTGAATTAATGGATGATCATGATAATTTGACGGGTGAAGTATGGAATGAGGAAGAACCCGATCAAAAAATTCCTTGTAGGCTGTTATTCCATAACTATTTTGCTCATTCAGCGGTTTTGATGAGAAGAAGTGCAATCAACGCAGTTGAGATAAATGGAGAGGTTTATAGAAAAGATTATCCAAATGCTCAAGACTATGATCTATGGGTAAGAATATCAAAAAAATTCAAAGTTTGGAATCTTCCCAAAGTTTTAATTAAATATCGTGTACATTCTCATTGTATAAGTCTAAAAGCCGCAAATTTAGTTGAAAAATTGACCTGTAAAATAGTTACTGATCAAATCAATGATTTAGGTATTCAACCCACGGATAAAGAATTAGCATTACATAGACAAATAGGATCTTATAATCCCCAGGAAATTGATACATCTATAGAGTACATGAAAGAAGTAGCAAATTGGTTGACAATACTCAGAAACGCTAATAATAACACAGGTTTATACAATCATCATGATTTTAATCAAGTTCTAGCAGATTTACAGTTATTTATATTTTGTCATTGTCTTAAACAACAAGAAATGGAACTACACAGATTAGAATTGATTATCTCATAGCAATACCTTGTCCAAATTGGAAAAAGCCTTGATTTGTAGGTTGGGTTAAGCGACAGCGCGACCCAACACCCCATCACAAAGAGGCCTATGTCTATGGGCAAAAATGCAATATTCCTTGTTCAGCATCTAATATTGCTTTTACCCCCACAGGTAAAGCAGCATTGGGGCTATCATGACCAAAGGGGAGATTAGAAACTATGGGAATACCCAAATCACCCAAACAATCGCGCAAAACTTCCTCTACAGTAAAACTAGGTATATTAGGTGGGGCTTCACACTTAGTAAACCCTCCCAAAGCAATACCACGAACTTTAGATAAAGCCCCGCTCAAACGCCACTGTGTCAACATCCTATCAATGCGATAAGGTGTTTCTGTCACATCTTCCCAGGCTAATATTACACCATCGAGGTCGGGTAAAATCGGTGTTCCTAAAAGATGGGTTGCTACTGTCAGATTACCAGGAAGCAAGATTCCTGTTACTGTACCACCACCCCAACCACAACCTTTTAAAGGTGCGAGGGGACGACCTTCTACTATGTCCAATAACCGCTTGATTGACCATTCTGACTCATTGGCTAGGGTAGTCATGACGGGACCATGTACACTGGCAATTCCGGCGTTGTAGAGACTCCAAAGTAGGGCTGTAATGTCAGAAAAGCCGATTAACCATTTAGGGGTAATGGTATTTTCTTGCCAAGTCCAATCTTCTAAAATCCGGCTACTACCAAAACCACCTC
This sequence comes from Dolichospermum lemmermannii CS-548, assembly GCF_028330815.1. NCBI lineage: Bacteria > Bacillati > Cyanobacteriota > Cyanophyceae > Nostocales > Aphanizomenonaceae > Dolichospermum > Dolichospermum lemmermannii. The sequence continues at coordinate 17,924 of NZ_JAQMTJ010000075.1, read as the reverse complement.
TCGCGCAGAGAATACCCTTGCATTCTGGATCTTGCCATGCTGTGGCTAATTGTTGACGACGGTGGGCATCTGTACCAGCTAGATAACCATGTCTATTATCTATGTTATCGCTAATTTTAATCCGATAGCCGTGCGACTTCCAAATTTCCACACCTTGATTAAAAGCTTCAACTTCTCGCAATGCACCACTGGGGGCAATGACGCGCAGTAAATCACCGGGTTTGAGGGGTGGGGGTTTGAGGGTAGATTTGAGATTTTGAATGTTAGACATCAAGAGAATTACTGGCGGTTGTTAAATTTTGGGTAGATGTGGTATTTGTATCGGTGACAGTAAGTTTCTGATTTCCGCCGATATTTTCCCGTTGGTTAATTAAATAAATACTGATTAAGGTCAGAAAAACCCCAAACCATTGAATAGTAGTCAGGACTTCATTGAGAAAAATATAACCAAATATTAAAGCAAAAACGGGTGTGAGAAAAGTCAGAGAACTTAAACTGGTGAGATTGCCACTAGAGGCAAAGTGGAAAAATAATCCGTAAGCGATCGCACTGCCAAATACAGTAGCATAACTTAATGCCAACCAATCTAATAGTACAAGATTTTCCCACTGTTGAGATTCTAATACTGAAGAAATTCCCCACAAAGGCAAGCCACCGATAATCATGTGCCATCCTGTAGCTGTTACTGGATCTACATATCGGCACACAAACCGAATCATCACCGTTCCCACAGCCATTGATAAAGCAGCGAGTAACATTAATAACTCACCGCGATTAAATAACTCTTGCCAATTATCTATGGAAATGGTGATTCCTGAGTCAAAAAGATGAAAAATCCACTCTTGGGGTAAACCAATCAAACTAATTCCTGTGATTCCCAAACCTAACCCTAACCATCCCCATAATCCAATATGTTCTTGAAATAACCACAGGGAAAGTAAGGCTACTGCTAGGGGTTGGGAGTCTATCATTACCGAACCTAAACCAGCATTGGTTCTGACTAAACCTTCAGCTAAAAAGCCTTGAAATAAAGTGCCATCAACTAAAGCAAATATAATAATCCACAACCACCCTAACCAACTTTGAGGTTGAGGTTTACCCATAAATGCAGCCACCATGAGAATTAACACCCCCGCAGGTATTAATCTGACTCCAGCCATAAATAGGGGTGTGGTGTGAGGAATTACGCCTTTCATGGCCACCATTGCTGTACCCCAAAGGAAAAAAGGAGCAATTAATAGTAGATACGCGAGGGGATTTTTAGATCCACTGAGTTGCACTTGCATGAGATGATTGTGGTTTTTATGAATAGATGAAAAAATTAGTTTAACTGATTTTACGGTTTTTAAAGTCTTGGTGAGTGGAAATAAGATTTTAATAAGTATTAACCGCAGATGAACGCAGATGAACGCAGATAAAGATGGATGAATTAAGGGATTTTAGGATGCTGTTAGGAGAATGTAAATGATGACAACTAAACCCAGGGTTGAAGATAGTTTTGGGATGACATTAGCACCATTGTCTGTGGAAGAAATCTACAGTCAGGCAGATAATCCTGCTAATGGTGCGGTGGTAGTAATGAGTGGTATGGTTCGTAATCAAACTGATGGTAAGTCTGTGGTAGCTTTGGAATATCAAGCTTATGAACCAATGGCTTTGCAGGTATTTTATCAAATTGCTGATGATATTCGGCATCAATGGCCTGAGGTGAGTCGAGTGGTGATATATCATCGCATTGGTAGATTGTCTGTTGGGGAAATTAGTGTGGTTGTGGCTATCGGTTGTCCTCATCGTGGTGAGGCTTTTGCCGCTTGTGAGTATGCTATTAATACATTAAAACACAATGCGCCGATTTGGAAAAAGGAACACTATAGCTTGCTGGGTGAAGATGGTTCTCCAATAGCAGAGTCTAGTTGGGTATCTATTAAAGATTGTAAACACTGAGAAACCAAGAAAAATACATTGGTTATTGATTTTAATATAGGTTGGGTTGTTCGCGTCAACGTTGCGAAGCAATGGAACTAAACCCCATATTAACCGTAAGATACCAATAAATGGTGTTGGGTTTCCTTGGGTCAACCCAACCTACTTACTAGGTGAACACAATAAAACTAAACTGTGTAAAGAAATGTAAAATCGCTGAAAACTTCTTTACTCTTGCCTCTTGCCTCTGGTTACTGAGCGAAGTCGAAGTATTGCCTCTTGCCTAGTGCTATGACGACAATTTTCAACGCCAACCTACTAATACTACTTAACAGGGATAGAATCAACATCCACAGTTTCACCAGCCGCAGGGGCATGATTAGCCGGATTGCTGGTACTATTTTCTACAGTTCCTTTTTTGGCCTTCCAACCATCAAGAACTAAGGAAGAAACTTCGGAAACGAATAAACTTAACAATAAAACATCATCAATTTGGCCAATAATAGGAATAAAATCTGGAGAAATATCTAAAGGACTAATTAAATAGGCTACCGTGCCGATAATTATCCACCAACGGTATTTAGGATTGCGTAGAGTGTTCCGATACCATGTGTACAGGGATTGAATTGAGAAGTTCATGTTCTTAACCTCCAGTGATTTTTTTATTTTGGCAAATAATCCTCTAAACTCCCGGTGGGAATAACCGTCATATTGTGTATAGAAGATGTTACTCCTGAGTAATTAGTTAGAAAAGTTTGTGAGTAATGCAAAACTCTCTAAAATGAAAATGCTTTGACTACTAGGAATGGAGAGAGGAAACCCACACAGTGGATATTTTAGATTTATTTAAGAAAGGCGGGCCCTCCATGTGGCCTTTGCTAGTTTTATCAGTCCTATCACTAAGTGTGATTTTTGAACGGCTGTGGTTCTGGTTACGGATTCTTGCTCAGGAAAAAGAAATAGTCAATCGGGTTCTGGATGCTGCTGGTGAGGATTGGGGCATCGCTGAAGCAATAGCTGAACAAGCCAAAAATCAGCCCATTGGCAGATTTTTATACGCACCTTTAAGCTTACAAAAAAGTGATCCAGAAACCTTTAGATTAGCCCTAGAATCCACCGCAGCGGACGAAATAGCCGGAATGCGCCGGGGTGAAAAACTTTTAGAAGCGGTGATTGCCCTTTCGCCACTGTTAGGATTATTGGGTACAGTTCTGGGTTTGATTCGTTCTTTAGGTGCAATTCGCATTGGTGATTTGGGAACTGAATCTACAGCCGGTGTCACCACGGGGATTGGGGAATCGTTAATTAGTACAGCAGCGGGATTAATAGTAGCGATCGCCAGCTTAGTATTTTACCGCCTATTTCAAAGTTTTGTTGTTAACCAAGTTAAAATTTTCAACAAAGCTGGTAATGAAATGGAACTGCTTTACCGTCAATATCCTCCCGAACCTAAAACAATTAACACAGAAAGATTCTCAAAACGCACCTCTAAAAATTTCGATTCATCTTCTCAGTTAGAATCAAAAACATTTATCCAAGAACCGGAAAATGAGCCAGATGATACAGATAATTACAGTTTAAACCTTGGAAATTCAGCAAATTTACCAGATGACAAGGTTGATAATGCCAATTTGAAATCTGGAGAAAAACAAGAAGATGAAAGTTAAGCTAGATACTCCGACTGAAGACGTTCAGATTCAAATTATCCCCTTAATTGATGTTGTTTTTTGTATTCTGACATTCTTTCTCTTAGCAGCTTTACAATTTACTCGTCAACAAGCAATTAATGTTGACTTACCCAAAGCTAGTACAGGCGAAAATTCTGCGGCTAATTCCCAAATTAAAAGCAAAATATTACCTGTAACAATTGATGCTATTGGATTGACTTACATCGAAAAAGAACCTGTGAAACAGGAAGAATTAGAAGCACGTTTAAAACAATATATCCAAGCCAATCCAGATGGAATTTTAGTATTGAATGCGTCGCGGACAGCTACTTATAACGACGTGATTCAAACATTGGATTTGCTGAGAAAAGTAGGAGGAAATCGTGTATCTTTGGGAATTATCCCCGGTTCATCTCAACCACTGACAAATTCACCCAATTTCCCAACTCCTCCCATAAATAATAATCCCACCATCCCAGGAATTAACTCACCTGACAATTTGAGGTCTTTACCACCGGTTAACCCAAATCCCCTTCCCACAGCCGGGAACGGAATTAATCCCGGTACTTTACCTCAAGCGCCTGTAACACCAGGAACTAATAATTCTTCTCCTCAAAATTAAAACCATTTTGTGAGAAATTTTGGATATTTCTTCCCCATATTTTCCTCAATAATTAGGAATTTATGGGGATATTTTTAGGTAAATTTAAATAAGTGCATTTAGGAGAAAAAACCATGAAAGCGATATTAATGACAGCAGCGGGTAAACCGGAAGTTTTAGAATTACAAGAAGTTCCCCAACCCATACCCACAAATAAAGAAATTTTAGTGAGAATTTTAGCGGCTGGTGTTAATCCCATTGACACAAAATTACGTCAACGGGGGACATTTTACCCTGAACAAATGCCAGCTATTTTAGGATGTGATGGTGCAGGTATAGTGGAAGCTGTGGGTAATGATGTCCAAAAATTTGGCGTTGGTGACGAAGTATATTTTTGTTATGGTGGTTTGGGTGCAAAATCTGGAAATTATGCAGAATATACCATTGTTGATGAAAGATTTGTAGCCTTTAAACCCAAATCGGTTTCTTTCACCGCAGCAGCAGCAGCACCTCTGGTTTTAATCACTGCTTGGGAAGCTTTATATGAACGGGGAAGACTTGAACCAGGAGAAAAGGTATTAGTTCATGCTGGTGCGGGTGGTGTTGGTCATGTGGCTATTCAATTGGCTAAACTCAAAGGTACAGAGGTAGCGACTACGGTTAGTTCTCTAGAAAAGGCTAATTTTGTCACTCAACTTGGTGCGGATAAAATCATTTTTTACAAAGAAACTGATTTTGTCGCATCTGTATTAGAGTGGACTAATGGTGAAGGTGTAGATTTAGTTTTTGATACTGTTGGTGGTGATACTTTTGAAAAATCTTTTCCCGCAGTGCGACTTTATGGGGATATTGTGACTATTCTTGAACCGAAAGCTAACACTGTTTGGAAAGTTGCTAGAAATAGAAATCTCCGCATTGGTTTAGAATTAATGTTAACACCGATGTTGTTAGGAAATGTGGAAGCGTTAATACATCATGGAGATATTTTACAAGAATGTGCTAATTGGATAGATGAAGGGAAGTTAAAAATTGAAGTTAGTCAGACGTTCCCTTTAGCGTCAGCAGCAAAAGCACACGCTTTAGTGGAAACTGGTTCTGTGCTGGGTAAGGTTGTTTTGTTAAATTAATCATTAAGTAGGGAATTTGTTGAGATTGTTTTGTCACTTTAGTTATTTACAAAGATGGGATTTTTCTCAACTTTGGCAAATAAAAAACACCGTTAAAAAAATAAACTTATTATCTGCGAAATTAGGAAAAATCATCATATCTAATTCCGCAGTAATATTGTTTATTTGTATATTTGCTATATTTTTATTTCCTATTCCTACTTTTGCAGTCCCAAATGAACCCATAACTTTAACTTGGGAATTATTACAAGAAAGAGTTAAATCCCCAATTTTGCGAGATGGTAGTTTAACTGTAGATTTAAGAAAAATGGTGATTGATTTACGTCCAGAAAATGGTATTTTCCGGGATGATTTTTACCAATTACTCAGAAAAGAATTACAAAAAACTGGTGCGACGGCTTTGGGTTTAGATTTGAGTAATTCTGTAATTGAAGGTGATTTTTATGGGAGTGATTTGGGTTTAAGAACTCCTGTTTATGCTCAAGGTATAGCCCAAATTTTCACACCTATGGAACGGGAACAGTTAGAAAGTTTACGTTCTGTATGTTTGCAATCTTTAACAAGGGCTTTTCCTAATTCTAAAGATTGTAAATCTTTGTTGAATAATCAGTCAAATAATTCTAGTAGTATTTCTGTGTTTCGTGGGGCTTTAATTATGGTAGAAAGTCGTTTTAATGGTGAGGTAAAATTTCCGAATACGTTCTTTCTGCAATCTGTAAATATTCAAGGGGCAAATTTTTTAAAACCTACTAATTGGGAGGAATCAAGATTTAGTAGAACTGTGAGTTTTAATGGGGCTATTTTTCACGCTCTTAGTAGTTTTCAAGGTAGCATTTTCTTTGACAAAGCTAATTTTCAAAATGTCAAATTTCTAGATGCTGCTAATTTTCAAGGTGATGTATTTTGTGATGATGCAAAATTTAATCAAGGAAAATTTCAACAAATAGTTAGGTTTAATAGTAGTTATTGGCAAAAAAATGCTGATTTTTCTAGTGTGATTTTTAATAATCAAGTAAACTTTAATAGAGCTAATTTTCATCAATTTCTATTCATGAAAGATGCTATTTTTAAACAAGGACTAATTTTCCGAGAGTCTGAGTTTAATCAATCTGTGGATTTGCAAAGTGCAAGTATTCTTAATCAAGCTGATTTTAGTGATGTTAAGTTTGCGGAAACAGCATTTTTAAATGTTTCTGATTTGGTGTTTAATTCTAATCAAGCGAAAATTTTAGGTAATGTTGGAGAAATTGGCAAAAAGTTGATTGTCCCCACTTTACGCGGTAATCAAAATATTTTGCGGAATTTAAGTCAAAATTTCCGGTTACAACAGCAGGTTAGTGATGCAAATCAGTTAGAATATACAAAACAACGGTTAAGGTTAATTGAATTAAGTCATCAGTTGATAGCTATTAATATTAATACTGCTGCTGTGAATAGGTTGATAAATTTAGGTTTTTCCGCAACCCAAGCGGCTGAAATTTATCAATATCGTCAAATCAAACATTTTCGGAACATTAGCGAGTTACTAGTTTTAGCAGATGTGAATTTAGAAATATATAATCAGTTAAGTGATAGAATTATTGCCACTGAACCTCTGGTTTTTAGTGGGTGGGTAGTTAGATCTTTAAGTTGGTTGTTATTGAGTTTATTATTGTTGTTAAGTGGTTATGGGACAAACTTTTGGTTAGTATTTGGTGTGGGTGGTGTAGTTATTTCCTGTTTTGGTGTATTATTTTGGTTAGTTGATCGCTATCGTCGTTTGTCTCCTGTAGCAATTGTTCCTAGATATTATGAAACTGTTTGCATATTATTGAGTTTTATTTGTTTAATATCTGGTAGTTTATTAGCAATTTTTCGGAATTCTGGGAATCCTTGGTTAACTCTACTGTGTTTATTTTTCATTATTTTTCCCTTACCTGGAATTTTATTATGGCGACTTTATCAACAAGGACGTTATCATGATTTAATGGATATTTCCTATTTTCGAGAAGATGGAACATTAAGACAATTGAGATTATTAATTGGGAGATTACCAGTTATTCCTAGAAATCCTAGTTTCCGGGAAAGATATATGCCGCTATTATGGGATAAACGTTGGAATTGGCTGAATTATTATGATTTTAGTTTGAATAATTTGGTGAGATTAGGATTTAATGATATCCGTTTACGTGATGAACATTTACCAGGAATTATCTCTACTCTGGCTTGGTATCAGTGGAGTTTAGGGTTACTTTATATTATTCTCGCTGGTTGGACTCTCTCGCGGACAATTCCCGGCTTGAATTTATTGATTTATCTCAAATAGATTGAAAATTTTTCAACTTTTATAAAAACAAGAACTTTATTTTTTACCGAATATTCTTGTACAATATACAGACGGTAAAATTACTTATTAATCCCATTAATCACAAGGTTGATAATTTATGACTGTAGCTAAAATCGGAATCATTGGTGGAAGCGGTCTATACAAAATGGAAGCGCTCAAAGACGTGGAAGAAATAGAAATTTCTACACCTTTTGGTTCACCGTCAGATGCGATTATTCTCGGAACTTTAGAGGAAACACGAGTGGCATTTTTAGCGCGTCATGGTCGTAATCATACGTTGTTACCTTCGGAGTTGCCATTTCGGGCTAATATTTACGCTATGAAGCAATTGGGGGTAGAATACCTGATTTCTGCTAGTGCTGTGGGTTCTTTGAAGGCTGAAGCTAAACCCCTAGATATGGTAATTCCCGATCAATTTATTGACCGAACCAAGAATCGCATTTCTACCTTCTTTGGTGAGGGAATTGTGGCGCATATTGCTTTTGGTGAGCCGATTTGCCAGAATTTGGCGGGGGTTTTAGCTGAAGCGATCGCTTCTTTAAGTTTACCAGATGTCACGTTACATAATGGTGGTACGTACGTATGTATGGAGGGACCGGCTTTTTCTACTCAGGCTGAATCTCATCTCTATCGGAGTTGGGATGCTACAGTCATCGGGATGACAAATTTACCCGAAGCGAAGTTAGCCAGGGAAGCGGAAATCGCCTATGCAACCTTGGCGCTGGTGACGGATTATGATTGCTGGCATCCTGATCATGATAGTGTAACGGTGGAAATGGTGATTGGGAATTTACATAAAAATGCAGCAAATGCACAAAAGGTAATTCAAGAAACTGTGAAGCGGTTGAGTGCAAATCCCCCTGCTAGTGAGGCGCATTCGGCTTTGAAATATGCGATTTTGACGAATTTGGAGAAAGCACCAGCAGCAACTAAGGAGAAGTTGGCTTTGTTGTTGGAGAAGTATTTGTAAGAGAATAGGGGATGAGAACTGACTGATTAAATCGGTCTATTCTCTCGCCCATGATAGACATTCCTGCACTCGTTAATGTTCCACTCCTGAACCAGTGCGACGGCAACTGATTATCTGACTAAACCCTTTACAGTTCAAAAATTGCTAATGCTGATAGAGCAATATCTCAATTTAGATTATTGTTCAGGTGTACAAATAGGATACAAGACTTGCTGATTGGGTGCAAGATGGGCTAAAAGATGTTATCACAAGAATAAAATAGTTGTCTAACCAACTTCCATCTACGGTAAAGTAGTGAAACAATAGACTTAATTTATACAGTTCATCTTTGTCATGAGAGCAAATTATTTTCCTCAAGGGAAAGTCTAAATCAGGAGGTAAATAGACATTTATGAGCACAATTCTAATTGTTGAGGACAGTATCGTCCAAAGAGAGATGATCACAGACCTTCTGAAAGCTAATGGCTTAAAAGTTACTCATGCAAGCGATGGCGCAGAAGCTTTAGAAGCCATTCACAAAGCACCTCCCGATTTGGTGGTTTTGGATATTGTCATGCCCCGCATGAATGGCTATGAACTCTGTCGGCGCTTAAAATCTGATCCTAAAACCCAAAATGTTCCTGTAGTCATGTGTTCTTCTAAAGGTGAAGAATTCGATCGCTATTGGGGGATGAAACAAGGGGCAGATGCCTATATAGCTAAACCCTTTCAACCAATCGAGTTGGTAGGAACAGTCAAACAACTGCTGCGAGGACAAGGATGAAAATAATATGGTTAACAAACCAGATTTTTTAAATGGAAGTGAGCAAGATCAATTCCGTCCCGAATTACAACTAGAAAGTCCCCAAGGTGAGTTGCATTTGCGGTTTTATCTGCCCTCACGTCAGGAATTTGCATTACAAGCTATGGGAATTCGGGAAGTAATTGAACTTAGTCCTGATCGGATTACACCAATTCCTAATACATCTCCCTTACTTTTAGGAACGCTAAATTTACGGGGACGCTTGATTTGGGTGGCTGATTTGGGGCAATTTCTCGGTGAAGCAACCCCATTAAACACGGATTGCTCAGAAATCCCTGTCATTGCCATTGAAGATCAAGATACGATAGTAGGCTTAGGAGTAGAAGAAATTTGTGGGATGGACTGGCTTGATGTACAGTATCTAAAGCCACAAAATAACGTACCAGATGCTATGGCTCCGTTTTTGCGGGGAGAGTGGTTATTTGATACAGAAAAAGAAAAAAAATATTTACGACTACTGGATCAAATAGCAATTTTGCGAAGTGCGCGGTGGGCAGAATGAACTAGGGAGGGAGGATATGAAAGCACGTATAGATAATCAAGAGCTAACTTATGATCGGGCAAGAATAGCTTATGAGCAACAAGACTATGAATTAGCCGCGGTATTAATTGATAAGTTGGTGCAAAATTCACCAACTGACCCTAACTTACATTTGTTAAAGGGACATACATATTATATGTTGCAACAGTACGATGTGGCTAAAGATAGCTACCAAAGCGTATTGTATTTAACAAGCGAAGAAGAAGTTATTGGTCTTGTTAATAACTGTCTTGCAACTATAGATCAGTATATAGAGCCTTTTAGTGATTATGAATCTCCATCTCATGGTCTGGTGACAACTGGAGAATCTTTGGATTTAGGGATGATGGGGAATTTGCATAGCCGCAGTGTGGAAATGAACTCCTTTGCAGAATATGAACCACCCCTAGATCCTATAGAACATAATCCGTTCGCAAGTCATCCAGATAGTATGGAATTTGACAGCAATGCATTAGATGGTGTCATGAGTGATGATCCCTTTGGTGTACCTACCGAATATCTCACTAGTGATCCAATATCAGGTCAATTAGAGTTACCACCTTTTTGGCAAGAAGATATTTCTGGCGGTGATAATCAGGCTGTTATTAATCACAATTTAGCTAATGGAACTTCAGCAATTAGTGATGATTCCAGCAGCTATTCACCTTTTGCAGCAACTACATTATCCCTTGATTATGACTCTGAAAATCAGACTGAGATATTGATGGGGGAAGATATAGACGACTTAATGGATGATAACTTTGGAGACTTAACCCTCAGCCAAAACGATACATATTTAGAGATTAACGAACAGGCAATCAACAACAATCAGGATCAATCAATATCGGCATCATTTACCAACAATTCTGCGCCACCACAACGGCAGTTTAATTTCAACTCTTCATCAGCAAAAAATAACTTTGATGATGATAGTTTTGACTTAGATGCATTTGAAGCTGCTTTTGGGGCAGAGAATGAAGCAGATTTAGGGGCTGAAACCTTTATTTCCACTAAAGATACTAGTAATATCTCCAGTGGAGGCAGTAATAAGAATAATATAGAGTTTTTAAACGACTTTAATGAATTCGATGATCTCGGTGATATACCAGGATTTGATCTCACTGAAGATAGCAGTTTTGGCGATGGGGGAATGCTGTCAGAATCTCTAGATAGTCGGGGAAATTCGCTAAATCAATTTGTTGATGACTCATTCAATGATCAAGAAAGCGATGCTTATCAAGATCGCAGTTATCGTGATCAAGAACTATTCACAATTACTGGCGCTCAAGAAGCAGTTCCTGTTTTTACCCAATCAGAGGTGGCGAAGACAGAACCCAATGTAGCCTTTGACCAAGGCCTATTTGGACCCTTTGAAAACGCCTCCCTAGAGAAAAAACAATGGTGGATAGCCGGAACTGTCGGCTTAGTATCACTAGTGGGTGTAGCTATTGTGAGCGCGGTGGCAATTTCAATTTCACCGGCTCAACAACGGGAATCCGTGAAAAATACGGGTTGGTTAATGGCCTTAGCCGCAGGAGCTACAGGTGCAGCTACCGCTGGGTTTATGAGTAATCTCACTCTCAAACAAATTCGCCGGACTACTAAGGATCTGCAAAGTCAGTTTGATTCTGTCCGTCAAGGCAATATGAATGTGGAAGCAACAGTCTATTCACAAGATGAATTAGGCTATTTAGCCACTGGCTTTAATGATATGGCTAGGGTAATTTTCACAACTACGAATGAAGCCCAACGCAAAGCCATGGAGATGGAAGAAGCTAAAGAAAACCTGCAACGTCAGGTAATTCGCCTTCTGGATGACATAGAAGGAGCAGCCAGAGGAGATTTGACAGTTCAAGCCGAAGTCACAGCCGACGGACTGGGAGCGGTTGCTGATGCCTTTAACCTGACAATTCAAAACCTGCGGGATATTGTTCAACAGGTAAAAGTGGCGGCACGGGATGTGACCAAAGGTTCAACTAATTCAGAAACCTTTGCTAGAGCCTTAGCTGGGGATGCTTTACGACAAGCAGAAGAGTTAGCTGTGACTTTGAATTCTGTACAGGTAATGACATATTCCATCCAGCGGGTAGCAGAAGCAGCCAAGGAAGCGGAAACTGTAGCCCGTGAAGCCAGTAAAATCGCTCAGAAAGGGGGAGAAGCGGTAGGAAATACGGTGGCAGGGATTTTGGAAATTCGGGAAACAGTGGCAGAAACTAGCCGAAAAGTGAAACGATTGGCGGAATCTTCCCAAGAAATTAACTCTATTGTTGCCATAGTTTCACAAATTGCTTCCCGTACCAATTTGTTAGCTCTTAATGCCAGTATTGAAGCGGCAAGAGCGGGAGAAGCAGGTAGAGGATTCGCTATTGTAGCTGATGAGGTGCGACAGTTGGCAGATCGATCTGCTAAGTCCTTAAAAGAAATTGAGCAAATCGTGATGCAAATTCAAAGCGAAACTAGCTCAGTTATGACAGCGATGGAAGAAGGAACACAACAGGTAATTCATCAAACTACATTAGCAGAAGAAGCCAAGCGATCGCTAGACAATATTATCCAAGTAGCCGATCATATTGATATTTTGGTAAGATCAATTACCAGTGATACCGTAGAACAAACGGAAACTTCTCGTGCTGTGGCACAAGTAATGCAATCTGTGGAACTAACGGCACAAGAAACCTCTCAAGAAGCACAGCGGGTTTCTGGAGCATTGCAACATTTAGTGGGAGTATCCCGCGACTTGATTGCCTCTGTGGAACGCTTCCGAGTGGAAACTATTGAATCGAGGTGAAAGGGAATAGGGAACAGGGAATAGGTAATTGGTAATTGGTAATTGGTAATTGGTAATTGGTAATACAGAATCTTACCTCTGGCAACTGACAACCGACAACTGACAACTGACAACTGACAACCGACAACTGACAACTGACAACTAACAACCCTATTTAACTAACTATGCAGCCGGAACAACAACAACGGATTTTAGGTTACTTTCTCGAAGAAGCCAGGGAACACCTAAACACTATTGAACAGGGATTGCTGAATCTCCAAAGTACCCTGGAAGATTCAGAAATGATTAATGAAGTCTTCCGTGCTGCCCACTCTATCAAAGGTAGTGCGACCATGTTGGGTCTAAGTAGTATTCAGCAAACATCCCACCGACTTGAGGATTGCTTCAAGATTCTGAAAGAGCATCCTATTCAAGTAGACCAAAGGTTAGAATCTTTACTACTGGATGTCTGTGATACATTAAAAGCGCTGATAGACAGTCTTGGCAATCCCTTTGGTTTATCAGCAGAAAAAGCTCAAGCTTTGATGCTTAAAACTGAACCAGTCATGCAATGGCTGAATGAGCATATAGAAACACTGTTAAAGCAAGGAAATAATCGAGTAAACAACCTTAATCACAATCATCTCCAACCACCAATATCTGTTATTCCCCAGATCCAGAAATCACCTGTAACAACCAGACAAAATCAGGATTGGACAGAGTTTCAATGGCAGGTATTAGAAATTCTGCGGGAAATGCTGCAACAGTTTAAACAAACTAACTTAGGGCGTTCCCGCGAAAATTTGCAAGAATGCTGTCATCAATTAGTAAAAATTGGTAGAGACTTAAATTTATCAAATTGGTGTAGTTTGTGTGAATCGGCAGCCCTTGCCATATCCAATCCTGATCATAGTTATCTGACTTTAGCCAAAATTATTATTACTGAAATTAAACAGGCTCAAGAATTAGTTCTTCAAAATCAAGATGCAAAAATTGCGATTAGTCAACAGCTAGAAACTCTGTTTCCTCTTCCACAACTGGACTTATTGGAATTTGAGGAAACGGAAGCTGAGGAAACTTTATTTACAGACACAACAGAACTAAATACCACTAACACAACTGGATTTATTAATCAATCGTTGTTTAATCATCATCAGTCAATCTTTACTCACAATCCTCCAGAGATAGGACTTTCTGAGTTAAACAGTCTTGCTGATTTATTTGAAAGTGATACACCTGACTTAGATGATAATTGGCAACAAGAAGAAATATTAGAAGATATCACTAACTATCAACTACTAATTACTAATAGTGAAGTTGAAGGGAATCATCACGATTTAGCTGATGTACTCTTCTTTGAAAATGACGATAAACATGAAACAACTGCCAACAATGGAGATGATTTAACTCTCTTATTTGATGACAATTTATTAGAAACAGACAATATCTCTTTGTCAAATCTGCAATCGGAAACAGTTGATTCTCAACCGATAGAATTTGGTCATCTGTTGGACAATAGTCCAGATTTACAATTCCCATCAGATGATGTTCTCACAGAATTAATCTCAATTTCTAGAAAATCTCGCCAGCTTGATCCTGAAAATGAGGCAACTAACACTAATAAGTTAGAAGAATTATTGACATTCACTGAAGACGATGAATTGTCGGTTATATTTGAAATTGAAATAACTGAAGCAGAAAATATTGCCCTCTCAGAAATAGCCAGTGCCTCTGAAATCAGTTTTGATAATTTGTTATTAGAGGAGAATAAATACGCAAAAGATCAGGCAGATGAAAATGCTAATTCTTCCGCAAAAATTATTCCTACAACCATAAAAACATCAAAAATAAAACCATCAGCACCAGAAAGTTTATCATTAGATAATCTGTTTGTAGAAGTAGCAAAAAATCCACCACCGCCAACAAATGAAATTGATGACTTATTTGGGACATCAGAAATTACAACTAATCTTGCTAATTCAATAGATAATTTAGATAACTTCTGGGATGATCTGGACACAACAGACTCAAAAATTACTACTTCAGTTAATCAAGATATAGCTAAAGAATTAGAGGAAAGTTTATTTAGGGCATCAGTTGAGATTGTTCCCAAAAATCAGCATTCAGCTACAAATAATAGTTTAGATAGAAAAGATTTTGATCTGATTTCCCAAGCACAAGAACAATCTTTTGATTTATTTTTCACATCAGATACTGATAGCCAGACGCAAGAGCCAGATAATTTATTTGGTGATTTTGGAGATGTCACCTATAGCACTGTTCCCATCGTTGAGTTTAACGAATTATTTTGGACAGAAGTTAATGATTTTCCTCAATCTCCAGAAGAACTAAATTCAATCCCAGAATTTACTCATCAACCTCCAAAAATAACGGCAAATCTTCAAATAGTTGAGAATGTTGAAGATGAAAATGATCACAATTTAATCCTGTTTACAGAGGAAATAACAGATTCTTTAAATACTGTTTCTGAAGAATTAATTGCGAACATTGATATTAGTGATTTAACAACATTTATAGAAAGAGAAACAATATTATCTGAATCTGAAGTAGAAGCTAACTTAAATTTCAATGCTAACTTGGCTGATTCCAACTTAGAATTATCTTCACTAGATGAATTTGCG
Source organism: Dolichospermum lemmermannii CS-548 (assembly GCF_028330815.1). Classification (NCBI taxonomy): domain Bacteria; kingdom Bacillati; phylum Cyanobacteriota; class Cyanophyceae; order Nostocales; family Aphanizomenonaceae; genus Dolichospermum; species Dolichospermum lemmermannii. The sequence continues at coordinate 2,579 of NZ_JAQMTJ010000075.1, read as the reverse complement.
GCAATAGAAGCATTTTTATCCGCATTCTCAGAAGAAAGTCCCCGTCAGGAATCTATTCAAGATGAAGATTTTGCAGCATTAGAAGCATTGCTGAGTGAGAACGAAGATAATGGACTAAAGATTAGTTCACAGCCACCAATAATTATTCAACCTACTGTAGTTAAGTCTCAAAATACTTTTTTGACCCTTCGACAAGTTCAGGACAACGTCTTGGGACTAGAAGATGAATTTAGTGAATTAGAAAACTTGTTAGAACAGGCTGATCAAAAAATATCTAACTCATCAGCAACATCAAGAAAAACTTCTACAGGTAAAATCCCCCGTCCCATGACTCGACGGACGATAAAAGAAGAAAGCATGAAAATTCCAGTTAAACAACTGGATGATATGAGTAACTTGGTTGGGGAGTTGGTGGTAAATCGCAACACATTAGAGCAGGATCATGAACGTCTGCGACAGGCACTAGATAGCCTATTGCTTCAGGTGCAGCACCTCTCCGATGTGGGAATGAGGATGCAGGAATACTACGAGCGATCGCTCTTAGAATCCTCTCTTCTCTCCACTCGCCGCTCTAGAGAATATGATAATTCATCTGACAATTCCCATAATCGTGGGTTCAGCGACATCGAAATGGATCGATTTACGCCTTTTCATATCCTGGCGCAAGAAATGATTGAGTTCATCGTGGGAGTCCGGGAGTCAGCCAGTGATATTGACTTTATTACCGAAGAAACAGAACAGGTAGCGCAACAGTTACGCCAAGCAACTAACCAGCTACAAGCAGGACTAACAAAAGCCCGAATGGTGCCATTTGCCCAAGCTGTTGATCGCTTACGGCGAGGAGTGCGGGATAATGCCATTAGATATGGCAAACAGGTAGAGTTAGTCACAGAAGGTGTTGATACCCTGGTTGACAAGATGATTTTAGATCATCTGACAGATCCTTTGACTCACATGGTCAATAATGCGATCGCCCACGGCATTGAAACCCCAGAAATCCGGCAAGCAGCGGGTAAATCACCCACAGGTATCATTAATATTCGCGCCTTACAACAAGGAAACCAAACCATTATTTCTGTCAGTGACGATGGCGCTGGTATTGATCATCAAAAAGTTAAAAACAAGGCAGTTAAAAAAGGTATCCTGACCCCTGAACAGGCACAAACCATGTCTCGGATAGATGCCTATGAACTTTTATTCCTCCCTAGCTTCAGTACCGCCGATGAAGTAGACGATATCAAAGGCAGAGGTATGGGCATGAATGTCGTCCAAAACAATATCAGCGAAATTCGTGGGACAGTTGGGACTGACTCCACACTAGGTAAAGGAACTAGCTTTACAATTCGTCTGCCACTGACTCTGAGTATTTGTAAAGCCCTATTCTGCATCTGTGATCGCACCAGAATCGCTTTTCCCATGGATGGTGTAGAGGATACTCTAAGTATCGCAGCCAAAAACATTCAGCAAGATGATGATGGACAATCATTTATTGTTTGGAGAGATATTAACCTCCCCTTCCAACCTTTAAAAGACATCTTAGTTTTTAATCGTCAGCTTACCCGTGAGAACGTCTATGGGACTAAAAAAGATGATGATCTGATTTCTGTAATCATTGTCCGCTCGGGGAATACAATGATTGCTTTACAAATTGATCAAATTCTGAGTGAACAGGAAATTGTAATTAAGAAATTTGAAGGTCCAGCACCTAAACCCAGTGGTATAGCTGGTGCTACAGTTCTCGGCGATGGTATGATTATGCCTATCGCTGACGTATTGGAAATTATTGATATCTTCCAAGGTAAGATGTCTAAACATATCGGTGGCAATTGGCAGCACTCAGATTTATCCTCAATAGACCTCCCACTCGCTGATAAGGTAGAAATAACAGTATTAATTGTTGACGACTCGATCACAGTTAGATAACTTTTATCTCTGACCTTTACAAAAGCTGGTTATCGTGTAGAACAAGCCCGTGATGGACAAGAAGCCTGGGATAAACTTCGTTCCGGTTTACCTTGCGATATCGTTTTCTGTGACATCGAAATGCCTCGTTGTGATGGACTAGAATTTCTCTCACGGATTCAAAAAGATAGTTCTTTTGACCAGCTACCTATTGCTATGCTTACCTCTCGTGGTGCTGATAAACATAGACAAATGGCGCTACAACTTGGGGCTAGTGGCTACTTTACTAAACCCTATTTAGAAGAAGCACTTTTAGAAGCAGCTTCGCGGATGCTCAAAGGAGAAAAACTCGTAATTGCTTAACCCTTTTTCCTGGATTTCTCGCCAGAGGGATTTCTTGGTTTATACATTAAAACGGTATTTTGTCAATAAGATTTAGATGCGTTTCCCCTGCATATATAGCGGGCAAGATGCCCGCACTACATAAGTTTTCTGTTCCCTCTGACTGAATAGCAACTTCAAAAATTCACAATAATTTCACCAAATAGAACGAAAGGCACGGAAGCCACTTGGCAATAGATGCGTGGAGGAAGTGCCAACGGCGAATTTATTCGCGGTGACATGATAGAATTAATTAGCAAGTAGGAATAACCATCAGCGCAAAGAAGTGTTTTATT
>NZ_JAQMTJ010000074.1:0-5056 GCF_028330815.1 Dolichospermum lemmermannii CS-548 | reverse complement strand
CTTTTTTTATTCTCGTAATAAAGTCAACTTTTTTATCAATTAATTGTAACCAAAAATAAAAGTGATAAAACCCTCTGTTTTTGACCACTCCAAATACCACCCTTGACAATTTTCCCTTTTCCTTAACTTGTCACCAATGCTTACAGGATGTTGTTGGATGATTGTTTGTGGAAAGTTGGGATTTTTTAGGATGTTGTTTAATGATTGTTTATGGGGATTTTGGAGATGATTTTGTCTGATAGCGTAGCGTGGCGCAAGCCATATTAGGATTTAAGGATTTTCAGGATGGGTAATTGGTAATTGCGAAAATGCTGTAAACTAACTATCTAAAGAAGAGCATAAAACAACATCTTTAAAATATCCCAACTTCCAAAAATCACCACTTCCTCAAAAACAATCTTTCCATCACATCCTGAAAATCCTTAAATCCTGGATATCCTGATTCAGACATAAATGATTTGATAAATAAAAACCCTATATATGGGCGCACACTTTTCCACCTGTAACATAAGTGTAATCGAAACTGAAAATTTTGTCAAGGGCTGAATCAGGATTTACAGGATAAATTATTTGTGTGTGGTCTGCACAATTTCCCAGACATAACATAAGCATGGTGGAAACTGAGAATTAAGGCAAATACTTTTGCACCACAGTCCAACCACTGAGAGATACCCAGGCAAATCCTAGTAATAAGCAGAGATTACAACTAAGATGTAATGGTCTAGCCCAAGGCTTTATGGTACTAATTTGAGTGGCACTGAATGCGGATACTAAAACTAATATTACTACTATTAATCCAGCTAATAAATGTGGTGAATGTCCTAATGAACCAAAGTGTCCTAATGTACCCACAATGCCAACAGCTAAAAGTAGTAATACTAGGCTAACCATCGTGATGCCGATTATATAATGGAGCGATCGCATTTGAGGACGTTGCCAAGGTAGTACAACCCCTAAAGGTGCTTCTCCAGTGGTTCTGACCCGTAACATCCAAATACCAGTTATGGCTAAAAATAAATAGGCTAGTAAAGATAATCCCATTGACCAAGCGGCTATTTTCCATAACCATAGAAAGGAGGGTAGGTGCATAAAATAGTTCAGTGCAGGAAAGTTACCTATTGAGCTTAACAGGATACATCCTGGATATCCTGATTCTGACAAAATAGAAATTCCCATAAACATTCACAAAAAAATTATAAATCACAATCCTGTATATCCTCAAATCCTGGCTATCCTGATAGCGTAGCGTGGCCTTAGCCATTTATGACCAAAAAAATACCTAAAAACCCATACACCAAAAGACTTTTAACTCCGTTCCCATTCCCTGCGCTCGCTTTTCTCCTGTTTGTTCTTGAGTGAAGGCGAACTTTATCCTAAAATGGCCAGTAGGCATTTGGTGAAGTGGTTGATTTTAATTGCCTCTTCCTCCTAAAAACGAATCAAAAGCAGTTAAAAGTAAGATAAGTCACCTGTGAGTAGCTCCTAAACAAAAGCTAACAGCTTGATATTGGATGCTCAAAAAAGGTAGGTTAGATGTTTTGAGTATCTTGAGAGTATGATGAAAACTATGAAAGCTGAACATATTGATTTTCCAGTGCTACACTCGGAATTATTCTTGCGTCATCGTTTACAGGTAGTAGAGGAATTGTGGGAGTCGGTGCTGCGTCAAGAATGCGGTCAAGAAATGGTGGATCTTTTGCGTCAACTGCGGGATTTATGTTCCCCAGAAGGACAAGCCACAAATGACCTAGCTGCCTCTGCTGTAGAATTGATTGAACAATTGAATATCAATGAAGCAATTCGTGCGGCGCGTGCCTTTGCGTTGTACTTTCAGTTGATTAATATTATTGAGCAGGAATACGAGCAAAAGCAGCAATTAAATCGCTATACTGGGGAAACTGATGAGGAAATTTTCCCCAGTATAATTTATTCCACTAATCAACGAGATGAAGAATTACCTGTTACGAAAGAAATAGGTAGCGACTTAATGACAGCAGAAACTCCCCAAAAAGGAACTTTTGCGGCTTTATTTCCCCTGTTATTTAAGTTGAATGTCCCACCCCAACAAATTCAACGCCTGATTTCCCAACTGGATATCCGCTTAGTTTTCACTGCACACCCGACGGAAATTGTCCGTCATACTATCCGGGATAAACAGCGTCAGGTGGTTCATCTTTTGCAAAAACTAGATGAAGCCCAAAATCGTGCTAGTAGCTATCCTTGGGAAACCTTGGAGGTGAAGGAAAGATTACTGGAAGAAATTCGCCTCTGGTGGCGCACTGACGAATTGCATCAGTTTAAACCAACGGTTTTGGATGAAGTAGATTATGCTCTTCACTACTTTCAGGAAGTGTTGTTTGATGGTATTACGCAACTATACAAACGCTTCAAATATTCTTTGGGGGAAACTTTTCCCTGGTTACAACCACCAACAACAAATTTTTGCTCCTTTGGTTCTTGGGTAGGTTCAGACCGAGATGGTAATCCTTCGGTGACACCGGAGGTAACGTGGAAAACCGCTTGTTATCAACGGAAAATGGTGTTAGAGCGGTACATTAAGTCAGTTAAAGAGTTAGTGTCTTTATTGAGTGTATCTATGCACTGGAGTGATGTACTACCAGATTTGCTAGAGTCTTTGGAGTTGGATCAATCGCAGTTAAGTGGGGTGTATGATGATTTGGCCTTGCGTTTTCGCCAAGAACCTTATCGTCTAAAATTATCTTACATTCTCAAGCGTTTAGAAAATACCCGCGATCGCAATTTGGCTTTATATAATCGGGAAACGCCAAACAATGAAGATGCACCTATGTACAGAACGGGTGCGGAATTTTTAACAGAATTGTTGTTAATTCAACGCAATTTAACAGAAACAGGTTTAAGTTGTCGAGAGTTGGAAAACTTGATTTGTCAAGTGGAAATATTTGACTTTAATCTGACTCAATTAGATATTCGTCAAGAATCATCTCGTCATGCTGATGCTATCAATGAGATTCTCGAATATTTGCAACTTTTACCCCAATCCTACAACGAATTATCAGAAGAACAGAGAATTGCTTGGTTAACTTCAGAATTGCAAACTCGTCGGCCATTGATTCCCGCTGAATTACCATTTTCAGAAAAAACCAATGATGTAATTGAAACTTTCCGAATTTTGCGATCGCTACAACAAGAATTTGGCATTAAAATCTGTCAAACTTATATCATTAGTATGTGCCGCGAAGTTAGCGATGTACTAGAAGTTTTACTCTTAGCCAAAGAATCGAGTTTATTTGATCCTGTAGTTGCAGTGGGGACAATTCGCATCGTTCCTCTGTTTGAAACAGTAGAAGATTTACAACGTTCTAGAGGCGTAATGCGGGAACTGTTTGAATTGCCTTTATATCGGGCAATGCTGGCTGGTGGCTACGCCGCAATTAACACTTCGACTTCGCTCAGTGCAAAAGCTTCGACTTCGCTCAGTGAAAAACAAGCACCTCCATCTATTTCTACTCTAAATCCTAACTTACAAGAAGTAATGTTGGGCTATTCCGATAGTAATAAAGATTCTGGTTTTTTAAGCAGTAACTGGGAAATTCATAAAGCTCAAAAATCACTTCAGAAAATCGCCGAAAGTTACGGTGTAAATCTGCGGATTTTCCACGGACGAGGCGGTTCTGTGGGACGTGGTGGCGGTCCTGCTCATGAAGCGATTTTAGCCCAACCAGGTCACAGTATTAGTGGCCGGATTAAAATTACCGAACAAGGGGAAGTCTTAGCTTCTAAATATTCCTTGTTAGATTTGGCTTTGTATCACCTAGAAACTATCACCACAGCCGTAATTCAAGCCAGTTTACTAGGAACAGGGTTTGATGACATCGAACCTTGGAATGAGATCATGGAAGAATTATCTCATGCGTCGCGTCAACACTATCGTAACCTAATTTATGAACAACCTGATTTCATTGACTTCTTCCACCAAGTCACCCCCATTGAAGAAATCAGCCAATTGCAAATTAGTTCTCGTCCAGCCCGTCGTCCATCTGGTAAAAAAGATTTAAGTAGTCTGCGAGCGATTCCTTGGGTATTTAGTTGGACACAAACCCGGTTTTTATTACCTTCTTGGTATGGAATTGGTACAGCCTTACAAGAATTTTTGGACGCAGAACCAGAACAACATTTGAAATTACTTCGCTATTTTTACCTCAAATGGCCATTCTTTAAAATGGTGATTTCTAAAGCCGAAATGACCTTAGCAAAAGTAGACATGGAAATGGCACGTCACTATGTTGATGAATTGTCTAACCCAGAAGACAAACCCAGATTTGAGAAAGTTTTTGCCCAAATTTCTAGCGAATTCTTTCTTACCAGAGATTTAGTTTTAAAAATCACCGGACACCAAAAACTATTAGATGGTGATCCAGTATTGCAACGTTCTGTACAATTAAGAAATGGAACAATTGTGCCTTTAGGATTTATCCAAGTTTCCCTATTAAAACGCCTTCGTCAATCAAAAAATGCCCCCACAACCGGAGTAATTCACTCTCGTTATAGCAAAGGAGAATTACTCCGAGGAGCATTATTAACCATCAACGGAATTGCTGCCGGCATGAGAAATACAGGCTGATAAAAACCAAAAAGCAAAAGGCGTAATTTCTTCCTTTGCGCCTTTGCTCCTTTGCGCCTTTGCGCGAAACAAAAATATGATTAAAAAACGCATTCTTATTTGTACCTTTTTGGCACTTTCTTCCGGTTTTTTTACTGCTTTAATAGCTGGACAAATCACCGTAATGCAACATAGCCAAAAATGTCAAAACCAGACTTGGGGATTTAAACAAATGTGCAGCGCTTTAGTGACTCCGGGTGCAAGTTGGCAAGGAAGCACTGCGGGACTGTGGACAGGGACAATTTTAGGGGCATTTATGGGTGGGTTGATTACACCCCACATTCCGCACCCCAAAATGTTACAGAGGGAAATTACGGAGATGAAAATCAAAGGGAGCATCAAAACAAACAGATAAAGTGAAAAAAGGCATTTGAGAAACAGTAAATCACCAAAAATGTCATCAAAATCTATTCT
>NZ_JAQMTJ010000073.1:0-5712 GCF_028330815.1 Dolichospermum lemmermannii CS-548 | reverse complement strand
CACATTGCTACCCCCCTTAGTCCCCCCTTGTAAAGGGGGGAAACAATAAAAATCCAGTTCCCTCCCCTTTACAAGGGGAGGGTTAGGGTGGGGTAAAAAATATTTGATACATCAACCATAACTTTTCAAACACCCTCTAAGAACTAACTAACGCGGTTGCAGCTTCACCCCCCGACGTTCCAACATTTCCCGCGCTGTGGGACTGGGTGTATAATTATAACCATAGCCAGAACTCTGGGAATCATCCATTATTTGCGGTGTCAGTAAAATAATTACCTCTCTACGTTCGTTCTGTTTGTTTGTTTTCCTAAACAGCGCACCCAGCAGGGGAATATCACCCAAAATAGGTAATTTAGAAACACTTGTTCGATCTGTGTCTTGAATAATACCGGAAAGAATAAGCGTTTGACTATCCCGCAAACGCAATACACCGGATGCCAGGCTTCTTTCGGATAAAAGAGTTATTGTACCATTACCACCACCGGCTTGTGCTGTACCACCCGGAGCAGATACAGTAGGGGCAACGGACAAAGATACAAAACCGTTATCATCAATTCTTTCTACCTTCACATTTAAGGATAGACCTGCTTTCTTGATGATAGGTTCGCTGACAGAGGATGATGTGGTTGATGATGTAGTTCCTGTACTTTGTGATGAAGTTTTTAATCCAGCATATACCTCTGTAGTTAAGTTAACTACTGCATTTTGTCCTTCTTGAACAATTAAGGTAGGATCTGTTAGAATCTTAGCGTTGCCACTGGTAACTTGAGCTTGTAAACTCGCAAGAAACCGTTTAGGGAATTGGTATAAACTTGGTAGAGCAGATTTACCTGCAGCACGACTACCCTCTTTAAAAGCAGCAGTCTGTCTTCCAGTTGTAGGATCAGTTGTGATAGTTATGACATCTGGTGTTCCAGGTGTAAAATCAGATATTCCTGGGGTAGTTGGACTAGTGTTAGTTGGTGAAATTGGTCGTAAGAATGTCGCATCACCTGGTGGTGTTTCCGATAACACCAGACCATCTCTGATAATTCTGAGTCCTGATCCACCATTGGGGACTGTAAATGTACTATTTGCATCAAAAAATGGCTCTCCTGTAATTGGGTTTTTAATCACGGGGGTTTGAGTCACACTTTCTTTCACTTCAATTCCTGTAGCTGGTCGAGAACCACCAAAATTTAAAGATGCTGCACCACCATCATTAACAAAGAAGTTGTTACCAACCCCAAAAGAAAAACTGGTATTGTAATCTTGAGTACCTGTCAGGTTGACATCAATAATTTTGACATTCACCACCACTTGACGACGACGGATATCAAGCTGTCTTAATTGAGATACTGCCATCTCAACCATCTTAGGACTACCAATTAATGTAACAGAATTTGTCCGCTCGTCTCCTGAAGCTTGTAACCCTCTGAGTATAGGTTTTGAATCTGTATATGTAATCCGTTGAGTCTCAATTTTTGTTTCTGTCGTCGTTTGAGTTTGAGTAACTGCGGTGTTAGCAGCACCACCCACAGGTACAGCATTAACACTAGTAACTAGTCGTTCTCGACTGACAGCACTTTCCGCACCCAAAGCTACTAAGAAATTTAACGCCACACCCACCGTTACCTGATTTAGTCGGAGATTACGCATCACAAGATCACGACTAGAATTAGGTAATTGAGTCCCAACAAAAATTGTCCGTCCACTGCGGTTAGCTTCCAAACCACTCAAACGCAGGACGTAATTAAAAACATCCTGCACAGGTTCATTTTCTATATCTAAGGAAATCTTCTGAGATGTTTTAGTTACATTTTCAGCATCTTGCGGTTTTTCTGCTTCCCCACCTATATAAGCCAAATTCAGCCCAGCAGCACGAGCTAATAAAGATAAAACCTCTCTTACAGGTGCATCACGCAACACCAACCGACGAACTCGTTCTTTTGTACCTAAATTAATCACCGCAGGAGATGTATCAATATTAGATTGAGTAATATCTCCTACAGGTGGGGCGACAGCCTTAGGTAAAAAAACAGGACTTTGCTTATAAGCTTGACCAGGATTTGGGGTTTGGGTAATTTTCCCGTCAATTGTAACTTGCGGGTTAGGAACTAGAACCTCTGGCTGTTTACCTGGTTTATCTGGTTTATATTCAAATGTAGTAGCTGGTGTTACTGCTACCTTTTCTGTAGGCTTAGTGGCGGTTGATGCTGTTGAATTTGTGGTAGCGGTAAAGCCCAGGGTAATATTATTATCCTTTCGCATGACGGGCTGATTGCTGGGTGCATCATCAATACCTGTGACTGTTACCCGAATGCTATTAGCGTCTAATTGTTTAACTTCAATAGATGCAATTCCTGGTGCGGGGTTTTTTTGCAGGAAGTTATTACCCTTGGGTAAACGGAGTTGGGCATTAATTACATCCGCAACTAAGGATTTGTCCTTTTTAGTGGTAAATACTTGGGGACGATCTCCCGCCGCAGTTTTTAAAATTACACTAACTCCCCCTGCAATGGGACTGAGTTCAACATCAGTAATTTGTGTGATCTTTGCTAACACTGGTTGGGCTGCTAAGAGTACAAAAGCTGCCGCACTTGATCCGAAAACACTATTATGAAGCTGTTTCACAGTTCATTCCTCACATAAAATAAAAGTCTAAATCGTAACGTATAACAAGGAATAGGGAATAGGGAATAGGGAGAATATTTTATTTTGCCTGTTGCCCTTTGCCTGTTGCCTTTTGCCTCTTCTCTTGCCTTTTGCCTGTTGCCTTTTGCCTCTTCTCTTGCCTTTTGCCTCTTGCCTGTTGTCTGTTGCCTCTTGCCTCAAATTTGATTATTTTTTCGGTGCTTTAGCTGGTGGTGGTACTGGTGGTGCTTTAGCTGCTGCTGTTTTAGCGGCTAAATCTGCCGTTTCTTCAGAAGTTAGTGGCATTAAAGCCTCTAATGCAAAAGTTGTTGTCAGTTTACCGATACCAATTTGCACAGGGTTATCTTTATTGTCTGACATCTCTGGTGGAGACAATTTGGAGTCATAGTTTTTAACTAACAATAAAGGTTGTAATCGTTCAATGTTTCGCATAATTAATCGGGTTTGTTCAAAATTTCCCTCAATTTCTACATTGACAATACTGCGTTTAAGTTTGTTGTTAACTTCTACCCCAAAACTGCCATCATCTACCACAACAGGTTTTTCCGAAGCTGGAACAAATCTTTTCATCTTGGCTCTAATGGCATTACCAAAAGCTTTTCCATTGCTAGAATCTATTAAGCGACTGGTATCTAGTAATAGGGTATCTAAACTTTTTTCATCTGCAAATAAAGCTAAAACTTGTTGTTGTTGTTGTTTAGCTTCAGCCAAATCTGCTTCTATTTTACCGATTTGTTTGACTTGGGTTTTCTTTTGTTGAACTTCTGTTTGTAGTTGCTCAAGTTTAGTTTGTAGTTCTTGATAGTTATCCCAAGCGGGCATTGCTATGTTAAATAGCATATAACCTGCACCTAATAAACCTAAAACTGCGACTACACCACCAATAATAGTTGGTGTTAAGGTGACACCAAAAACAACAAGACCAGAATCTTGAGTATCTGTATCTTGATTGGCAAAATTTAAATCATCACTAAATGTCATTGGGCAATGACTCCTACTTTTTTGATATTGCGAAGTCTATCTACTAGTCCGACTGTGCCTTTTTTCTCTAACTCTTGAATTAAATCAGATGCTGGCACATTACTTAAACCTGTTTTAATAGTGTATTTAACTACTTGAATAGGTTGAATTTTTTCATTAGATTTACCACCTTTTGGGGGAAGAAAACCTGTAACGGGTGGTGCATCTACTAATTCTGCTGTGATAATTTTGGTTTCTTCTGGATTTAAAAATTTAGATTGTCCTAAACTTAAGGCAAAATCGTTGACTAAGGCATAGGAAATAGCAAAACCAGAAATTTCTAAGAATCCAGCGGTATTGGTATTGGCATTAGTATTGGTTTTACTGGGGGTGGCAGCTACAACTTCTTTACTAGGAAGAGGAGCGGCAATTTGCTTAATAGTTTCGATTTGCACTTTACTAGGAATGCGATCGCGCAAATCCTGTAACATTGCTGACCAAGGACGTATTTGATCAAACACCGTTACTAAAGCTTTGGTTTGGCTATTAATGCCGACTGTTTCCGCCTTAATTTTATTAAGATTGGCTATTGTGCCATCTAAACTCTTACCTTCCTCCTCTAGTTTTGCCACTTCCCGGGTTACTTCAGTAGTTTTCCCTTCCAGGATTGACAAACCAATAAACACTAAACCGGGCAATACTAAACCTACTCCTACTCCTATGTAAACTGGGATTAAATTCCCTAGTTGAATAGATGGTCTTTGAACCTTCGTTGCACTTTTACTTTGATATTCGGGCCGATCTTTAAGGAAGTTAATATCTAGACTATACATTTTGTTACAACCCTCGCATTCCTAAACCCAGGACAATACCCAACCCAGGACGTTTAATTAAAGGATATTTTTCAGCATCTACCTCCAAAGACAAAGAAGTAATTGGATCTATTTGGGTAGTTGGTAAACTCAATCTTTGAGTGAAAAACTCATCAATTTGTGGTAATCCTCCCCCAGGACCGGCTAAAAGAATCTGCACGACTTCCAGATTTTCACTTTGATTGAGGTAAAAATCAATGGAACGACGCAATTCATCAGCTAATTCTCCGAGAACTCTCAACATAGAAGCCATCCCCGGATTACTACCTGTCACCCCACTATGGGCTGAATCTGGTGAAGTTGTGGGAATAGTCATACTCTCCAACATATCCATATCCCGTGATGCTGGTAAGTTCATAGCCCTTGACAATGCAGTTTGGAGTTGATAAGTGCCAATCGGTACTGTTCGAGAAAATTGTGGGACACCATTGATAATAATGGCTATTTCTGTACTATCAAACTCAATATCAACTAATACCGCTGCTTCTTCTGGTCCAAATAGCCGCAATTGATCACGAATAGTGCGAATCAGGGCAAAGCTGTTAATTTCTAAGATATCAACTGTTAATCCTGCCTGTTCAAAGGTATTTAAATAGGTTTGCGTGACATCTTTACGAGTCGCAACTAACAAAACCTGCACTTTCTCAATGCCGTCTTCGTCTATAAAGTCCCCAAGTTTTTGATAATCAACATCAGCTTCTTCTCTGGGATAGGGTAAATATAAAGATGCTTCATGGTTGAGTATTATGTCCCGCAACTCCTTGTCATCTAATTCAGATGGGACAGGAATCAACCGGATAATGGATTCTCGTCCTGGGATACAAGTAATAACACGGGTAGCTTTAGTTTTGCTTTCAGCGATCGCTTGCTGAATAATTTCGGACATTCCCACAGAATCAGCAATGTGACCATCAATAAATATACCTTCTGGTACTGGTACTGTTGTCAAAGATTCGATTTTTAAGTTTTGGCGGTGTTTATGTAGTTGGACTACGTTTACCCGTTCCGGCGCTAGTTCAATACCAATACCTTTACTGGATTTACCAAAGAAACTAGTGAAGGCTTTAACCATAGTTTTACCCGCTAGATTACAAAGAAAAATATTAAGGTTAGTTGTCCGTAGGGGCGAAGCATTTGGAAGATAAATTATCGGTCATTACCAAAAATAGTTCTCCAAATGCTTCGCCCGTACAGTTGTCCGTTGTCCGTAGGGGCGAAGCATTTGGAAGATAAATTATCGGTCATT
>NZ_JAQMTJ010000072.1:0-5263 GCF_028330815.1 Dolichospermum lemmermannii CS-548 | reverse complement strand
CTAATAGTAAATACATTTCAAAAAATTAATTTTTTGAGAAATTTTTGGTGTGGGCTTTAATTCTCAATAACCAATACTTATTGACAGAACTGTTACTGTTACGTACTTTTAGACTTTTTATTTACATCGAACTCAGGTGACAACAGTTATTTCACCAATTTCCGGGGATTCATTCATTTACTTATCCGAAGATGAGTTCTAGTTAGTTATATTCTGATAAGTAATAATTGTAGTTTACCCTTTTCCCCTAAGAAAATTTATTTGGTGTTGATGGGGCGATTTCTGTGGAGGACTGCACGGCGATTCCCAGGAGCGATCGCTCTATAGCTCTATAAAAATTTCCCCTAAGAAAATTTTGCACTGTGTTCTCAATCCCGGTTTTCCCCAGCCTGATTTTTTCCCCTAAGAAAATTTAGCAGTGGTTTTCCCATAAATCCGCCGAGTCTAGCGTTGCTGTCACCAGGGGCAAGATAGCCAAAAAAGTATTACCAATAAAGGTTTTCAGTTGTCACCCTGCCAAAACGGGAGAAACGTACGAATCGGCTGAAACCTAGACACAGCAACAGTTTCCAGACTATCTTGCAGGTTTTTACAAGGATCTCGGTCTGTTACCATCATGCACCAAGAGATTTTAGATCAGCGATGCAATTATATTGATGCTCATAGCCAGGATACTTGTATTAAAGAAAAAAGATATTATTCCATGTATCAAAGCCAAACGTCTCATCCGACGTGATATCGTCTGAACATCTGACACTTGACTGGTCATACCAATTACAAAAGAAAAGTATAAAAAATCCCAGTAGTCTGGCTTACAGTCTTCTGGAAAATCTAGTCCCCCAGATTCTTCATTTCCATCTCTCTCTCTAGGAATATGATAATAAATGTGTGCATAGTGTAGCGCAAATACTATATGCACTAATAGCCAAGAACCTACAATTGTCATCACCGAAAGTATGACGTGTAGGGTCAGTATATTTGTTCCTGTCCCTTTTGTATGATTGAGCAAAAATCCAATGGCTAACACACTAGCACAGGCAGATGCAATCACTAATATTAAAATGCTCAAGCGACCTTCATATTCATACTGGGCATAGCGACGCGTTTTTTCTGGTGTTGCCTTCAATATTTTCCACAACGTTAAGGCTAAAAAACAGTCAATTCCAACATTCCAAGCACAAAGAATCCGGGCTGGTAAGTGTAACCATGACGGTATTATTACTGCAACTAACAAAGATATCCCTAGAGATACAAGTAGTCGTGGCCTAGGGTCAAAGTTTTTGAATAATTTCATTCTAACGCTAAGTAACTCTTAATAAGGCTAGTGGCAACTCCAAGCAAAGCTGCTGTGCAATATGTTTCAATATATTAAATAACTGCAATTAAAAATGATGGAAAATACATTAGTTGATAAAACCTTCCGTGACAGCAATGGCAAAATTGTTTTAGCTCAGATGCCAAACCTACCGCTTATTGTTTGGATAGTCGCTAGTTTATTAGCTCTATTTTTTACCAATGGCAAAATTAATACAGTATTAGTCCTACTGGCAGATGGTTCGTTGTTTACTTGGGCGTGGATGGAATTATTTCAAGGCGTTAATTATTTTCGCAGATTGCTAGGTCTTGCCGTATTTATTGGTATTATCGGATCGAAACTTATGTAATAAAAACCAATAACAGAAGTTGCCTTGCGAAAAGTCAAGATTTCCCCCAAGAAAATTCAACGATTCTCAAACCCCGACAAATCAAACAGCGACAATTGCCCCACAGAAATATTACCCTTACCTCCTCTATGGTATCCAAGATGACATCCACTACAGAGGCAAATTAGGTTCTCAACCCTATTATCCGCAGGGTTCATATTGAAATGGTGAACTTGAAGGTTATAGGCACGGGGTTTAATATTGTCGGGAGGTTTTTCACCGGGACGTAAGCAAACACGCCCGCATTTTTGACAACACCAATTAGCTTTTTCCTTGATGGCTTTGGCTAGTTCTTTCCAGTATTTGGGGTATTCCATAATAAATGAAATGCACACGCTACATATTAATATTTTACTTTCCTAGTAGTGAAAATCGTGTGACGTGGGTGCTACAGTCATAATTCATTGAGGATTTGCCAACAAAGTCAGAACCAGATATTTGTACATTATTTACTTACTGCATTACTGCATTGATTACTTAACTACTGCATTACTCTTCTACTTCCTGAAGTGCTTCATCAAGTAAGAGGCGAACAATTTCAGCCTTTTTGCGCCCAGTTCTAGCAGCCATCATAGATAATTTGCGGTGCATTGATTCAGTTAAATCAACGGTTAAACGCACTGTTGCTTCTTTGGGGGGAACTTGTTGGAGTTGAGACATAATTGATGATTTAGGTTGTGGGGATGGGGTGATAGTTGGGATTATGGCTGATGCTTCCGGCAGGGATACGCCACTCAAGCTATCGGTTGTCGGTGCTGATATGGTTTCTGCCACGTTATCAACCTGGGGCTGTTCTGTTTCCGGTGGTGTACTGCCAAAGACAAACTCATTTGCCAGGGCATCATCGAGGGACTTTCGAGGTTTCTTGCTACTCATTTCAGCATCCCTACAATTTCTTTAAACAGTTTTTCATATTCCTTTTGTGATTCCGCCGCCGGACGACCGGACAATCCCCAAATGGTTGTACCTTGACCAAAGGTATCGGCTATTGCTTGTTTTTGGTGAATCACTGTTTTTAATACCGACACTTCTTGGATTTTTGATAGTAGGGCGATCGCCTCATCTTTTAACTTAGTACCCTTAACAGCACGACTAATAAATACTGCCGCTGTTGGCGAACCACCCCGTACTGACTGAGCTTGTTTGATTAAGCGCACGGCATCACTGGCAGACTGTAAATCTAGACCCGTCGGTTGACAAGGAATAACGGCTAAATCAGTCCTAAATAAAATTGCCCGACTTGCTTCTGATAAACCTGCTGGTCCATCCACAATTAAATAGTCACATTCGGCTGCTAACTCTGGGATTTGTTCTAAAAGTTCATCGGGTACGTTTAATACCGTTGTGGCAATTTCCGACTCCATAGACTTCAACCATACCGAACTACTGCGCTGTGCGTCGGCATCTAACAATCTGACCTTATGACCCTTGCGCGATAACCAATAGGCTAAATGCACGGCTGAGGTGGACTTTGAGCAGCCCCCTTTCTGATTGATAAATGCAATCACTGACTTACTTGCTGCCATACTGCATTGATTACTTAATTACTGCATTAAGTATATACCATATGGCTAAATTAAAATTGAGTTGGCTTGAGATTGGTGATATTCGATGACTACAGCAGACGAAGCCATTATCAAGCTGTCGGGGTTGTCGTAATTATTGTGAGAGAATCAATAAATTAGTGAAAAGTTAAGGAAATATTATGGATAGGATGTTAAAAGTTTGTAGTCAATGTCAGCATGAACACTACTTTGAGGACTTTTGCCCTAGCAATTGTGACAACTGCAATTCTCCGTTAGTTGGTAATGCTTACCCAGTTAAATTATTAGATCAAGTTACTCAAGCAATAGAGATTATTAGCAATCGGCTTGATTATAATTTTGATGAAGCATTAAATTATCTTTTTAAAGTATTGGCAGCACCTCAAGTTAGTGAAAACTTATTAAACGATCCAAGTATTTGGAAAATCTTGCAACCTCCAAAATAGTACACTAATTATAATTTTCATTAATTCTAATAGATGTATAAAAATTTCCCGTACAATCAATGGCGGCGTGTACAGCGTCGCTTTTTTTATATAATTTTATTGTACAATCACTGATACACAAATTAACACTTGTATAGTAAAATAGTACAAATTATTCTTTACAAAACTATGACTAGTACACCTTTAGAGCCAAGTTTGAAGGATAAAGTCTTTGAAATTTGTGAGAACCTATATAAAAATTCAGAAAAAATAACCCGTAAAAAGGTACGAGATGTACTAGGCGGGGGAAGTTATGAGTACATTTCGCCATTGGTGACAGAGTGGAAAAACCTTAATTCTGTACAGAACCAAGAAATTGAAGGTACAGAAACAGAGGAACAATCTAATATTGTTGTTTCCCAAGATCCATCAATTGAACAAGTACCGGAGGAACTTTATGCTACATCAACTAATGCGGATTTTTTGGCAGATGATGATATGAGTACAATCCTCCGCAGTGGAGCAGAAAAAGCAGCATCATTATTGATTGCACAGGAAGCTGTAGCTAGTCATTTTTTCCAAAATCCCAATGAACTGCCAGAGGATTTAAAGCAGAAGTTAAAGGGGATGCGCGGAAATTTTACTCAAGCCCGCAGTCAGGCGGCAACGACTGCACACAACCCCCAAACTATGATCAACTTGGTGATGTCCAAACTGAAAAAACCAGACGACGAAGGGTTAGAACTAATTGGTTAAAATTTGCTGTTGGTAGTTTTATAGTTGCGGTAACTTCATTCAATCCAATTGGTTTAGCGAACTGCTTGCAGCAGCGCTTCGCTATCGCTGCGCTAACTTTCGGTAACGGTGCTATTACCTCTCTACTCTCACTTTTCCCACAACGGACAATTTCCCCTTCGACAGGCTCAGGGCATCGCCCCAAGAATGAAGAACCGGAATTAGACCCCGGTGATTTTATCATTTACAGACAAGCCGAGTTAAACCGGACCACAGCATCATTACTAGCTAATGGGGCAATTTTGATTGTCGGTGAAGAGGGTAGCGGTAAATCTGTCTTGGGAAATGCAGTAAGTAAGTCGGCACGATAAAATCAATATACATTTTTTTCGTAAAAACCCTTAAATAACCTATCTATAAGGTATTTGTCGAATTTACATTTCGTTACATATGTTGATTGTTTAACGCCAACTTACTTAGTTGAGAGATTAACTGATGACGGATTTTTAGTAGCCTTCGTTGAACCGACAACGCCCAAACAAATGCTATTGGAAATTGCTCAACAGTTTGAACTTCCCACTGAAGATATAGAGGGAAAAAATTTAACTGTGGATAAACTCAAAAGAGCGATCGCTGAATTCTTAGGGGAAAACACAGCATTTATCGTCCTCGATGATGCTCAAAACTGTGATATGAAATTCAGAATATGGTTAAAGCACCTGAGTTCGATGTAAATAAAAAGTCTAAAAGTACGTAACAGTAACAGTTCTGTCAATAAGTATTGGTTATTGAGAATTAAAGCCCACACCAAAAATTTCTCAAAAAATTAATTTTTTGAAATGTATTTACTATTAGG
>NZ_JAQMTJ010000071.1:0-23024 GCF_028330815.1 Dolichospermum lemmermannii CS-548 | reverse complement strand
GCAATTGGGGTATTTGTTCCGGTTTGGGTAAAGTATTTATTGGCTGCATCTTTCAGAAAGGTGGTATTACCTGCTGATTCTATAATTGCATAGCCAATTTTGCCATCACCATTAGCATCTATACCAAAAACAGTTTCTTGAGTTAAAGTTTCCGCCGAATTCAATCCCCAATTTCCCTCAGAAGAAACCCAATTCCAGTTGCTATCTAAATGCCAGATATGTAGGAAGTTTCCAGCCACATTTTTCCAAAGAACTTGATTAACTCCACTGACGGTTTCTGCTACTTGATTAACTACACTGACGGTTTCTGCGGCTAGAGTTTGCCATCCTGAACCGTAGATATTTTGGGAGATTTGTTGTCCACCATTTTTGATAGCGATTGGGGTATTTGTTCCGATTTGGGTAAAGTATTTGTTTGTTGAATCTTTGACTAATTTGGTATTACCTGCTGATTCAATTGCGGTGTAAGGATTGCCAATAACACCATCACCATTAGCATCTATACCAAATTTAGTTTCTTGAGTTAAAGCTTCCGCCGAATTCAATCCCCAATTTCCCTCAGAAGAAACCCAATTCCAGTTACTATCTAAATGCCAAATATGCAGATAGTTTCCAGGAATATTTTTCCACAGAACTTGATTATCGCCATTAACTGTTTCTGTGGCTATCGTTTGCCATCCTGAACCGTAGATATCTTGGGAGATTTGTTGTCCACCGTTTTTGATAGCGACTGGGGTATTTGTTCCAATTTGGGTAAAGTAGTTGTTGGATTCGTCTTTGACTAGTTTAGTATTACCTACTGATTCAATCGCAATATATTCAGGTAAATTGCTAATATTAATAGCTAATTGTTTTTCATAACTTAACCCCCCTTGGTCTGTGGTTTTGACTCTAATGCTATAACTGTTTTTGGTTTCAAAGTCAAAGACAGAGTTGGTTTTTAATTGATTTGCGCTAATGGTAAATAAACTGTTATTTGTGTCACCTGTTCCTGTAACTAAGCTATAGGTAAAGGTGTTATTAGCATCTGGGTCTGTGGTGGTGAGATTACCAATCACTGTACCAATAATTTGGTTTTCCGCAATTGTGCTGGTGGAGAGTGTGAGATTAGTAGGTGCTTGGTTAGCAAACTCACTCACGTCTATAATTTTTAGTCCTGACACCCAATTAGCTACGTAAGCATAGTTAGCGACTACTTGCACACCTAAAGCAAAGCCACCATCCATATCATAATTGCCCTTGAGGGTGGGGGTAGTGGGGTTGCTAATGTCTATTACTTGTAGTCCTAAATGAGCATCACCTACATAAGCATAGTTACCGACTACTTGCACACCATAAGCATAAGCATAGCCATCCATATCATAATTGCCCTTGAGGGTGGGGGTAGTGGGGTTGCTAATGTCTATTATTTGTAGTCCTGAAAATTGATCAGCAACATAAGCATAGTTACCAACTATTTGCACACCTGTAGCAGAGCCAGAAGTATTATAATTGCCCTTGAGGGTGGGGGTAGTGGGGTTGCTTATGTCTATGATTTGTAGTCCTGAATTACCATCAGCTACATAAGCGTAGTTACCCACAACTTGCACATTTCTAGCATAGCCAGATGTATTATAATTGCCCTTGAGGGTGGGGGTTGTGGGGTTGCTAATATCAATGATTTGTAGTCCTGAAGAATCATCAGCAACATAAGCATAGTTACCGACTACTTGCACACCCCAAGCATAGCCAGATGTATCATAATTGCCCACTAATGTGGGTGCAAATACTCCCTGGTAGGTGTGGAGGGTGTGTGCATTGAAAACAGAACCTAACCCCCTAACCCCCTTCCCTAGCAGGGAAGGGGGAATGTTTAAAGCCTCTCTCCTTGTAGGAGAGAGGTTTGGAGAGAGGTTTTTTACTGGGTTGATTTCATCTGTAGCGGGAATATTCACCTCTAATTCCCAATTTCCCCCTAATGCTGCATTGCCGGTTTTTGTTGCTGACGCGCTAATGGTTGCGGTTGTAATTTGATGTAATTTGTGAATAAATTCTGCCCCAGCGTCCCCGGCAGCGACGTTACAGCCATAGAGTAGAATATTCTGACGTTGCCACTGTTGTAACTGTTGGGTGTAATTGTGAATATTGGTTAAGTTTAATTGACTATTGCCTAAATACAAACATCCAGGAGAACCGTGGGAAAGGATATGAATGGTGGTGATGTGGGGATGTTGTTGTAAAATTTGGCTAATTTGCTCAATCCCGTCTTGATTTGGGGAAATAATAACTGATTTTACGCCCTCTACAATTCCTGTTTGTAGAGTTTGATAGTCGGAAACGGAGGCATCAATAAAAACAATAGTTGTCGCGGTTTGACGGAGAAAAGAGTTGTTTAACATATTTTTTTCCTTTTCACTTGGTAACTAAGCTTTCATACCCGCCCTGGAACTGAAGTTCCAGGCTAATAGCTAAAGTACGTTAAAACGTACTCTGATGACATCGAAATCAAAAATTATCCTATTTCTTAAACAAATACCGCTAAAATAGTCGGTTTTAACCGACTTGAGCTATTAGACAGGGAATTAATTCCCTGGCTCAAGGATGACATCGAAATCAAAAATTATCCTATTTCTAGAACAAATACCGCCAAAATAGTCGGTTTTAACCGAATTGAGCTATTAGACAGGGAATTAATTCCCTGGCTAGGAGGTACTGGACACTGTTGAGCAGTGGTAAACCTTCACAAATTCTTATCCAAACAGGTTAAATATGTATATGATGGTAAGATGTGTTATTTATAAACACAACCGTGATCTTTAAGTTATAAATAATCTTTTTGTGACACACACTTAGAGTCACGCAAGTGACATATATGCAATTGAAAATTTATACTCAACACGGCTTAATTATTTGATTCTCCCGGTAGGGGTTTAGCAATGCTTAATGGTGTCAACTTAACGTAAAACCCATGATTTTGAATCAATCAGATCCCCGACTTCTTTAAGAAGTCGGGGATCTTGTCGTTTTATTATTGCAAGATAGTTCTTCCTTATCAATCTCATGATAACATCTCTGGGTCAGGATGTGTGTATACCGTAGGTCTTTCTTGTAAAAATTACCCAGTCCCCTACTGTGGTTACCGCATATCCCTTTCCTGTCCTTGGGCATTATAGATAAATACAGGAAGTTGAGCATTTTGACTAATGGCTGTGAGAGCATATTTCAAGCTTTGGAAATGACTTTGTATTTGTGGATTATTGGCTTGAAATAATCGGTCATATTCAGGAGTTAAGCGGACACTAATTTTATGATTCTTGATAGTAAAAGTACAAATCTTAATGGTATTGGTACAAGTGCGATTGAGTTCAGCGCGAGTTTGAGTTAAATCACTATAGAGTTGGAATTGTTCTTGTGCCTGTTTTAGAGATGCTGTATAGGTTTCAATCAGGGGTTCAGCTTGATTGAAATAGAAACTATCTTGACTCACTTGTTTAGCAGCTTCTAAAGCCTGTTCCCAGGATTTGACTGCTCCTTGCCATTGATTTTGATTACTATAGGCTTTAGCTTGATTAGCGGCTTTTATAGCTTGTTGATAGGATGTGGCTGCTAATTGTTCTTTTTTGGCGCGATCGCGGGCTACAATAATTTTTGGTTGGTATTCTGCTAATAGCTTGCGGGCATTCTCAGTTTCCAAACTATCTATAGGGATAATCTTTAAGGTATTAATTGCTGTCTGGAAATCAGATTCTACCTTTTGCCATTCGGATGCAGATTTAGCAGTGGCTTGGCGTTTAGTAGCGTTTTCTCCTAAAGTTTTGGCATTGGCAATTTTTTGTACCCATGTTTCCTCTTTAAGCAACTGATCATTAACAGTTTTTAGAGTATTTTGATAATTTGATAAATTAGCTGTTACTAATCCATAGAGTTCATGACTTGGCTTAATTATCTCTAATGAGGTAATTGCCTCTCTCCACAACTTTTGTCTATTGCGTAACTCATCTAAACTCTGAGGAGGAGTTTGAGTTTTTTTCTGGGCTGAAGATCCTATTTGTAAGGCTTTTAGCACCTGGTTGATTTTTGTTGACTGTTCAGAAAAACTATTAACCAATACCTGAGAGTCTTGATAACGGGGAGACCACTCAGGAATTTCTTGCAAATCTGCAACTACTTTATCTAGTTGTTGTTGCATTGTTAATAAGTCTTTTTGTGATTTTGTCCGTTTGATCTGCTGCTGATACTCACTTTTAAATTGCTGTGCTGTTTGTAATTCTTTACATTCAAAAATTACACAACCACGATGGAGAACGAAAGCACCACTACTGGCAAGGAGGGCGATAACTACAGCCGTACCAATCATTATTGGTACGGGGGGAAGTGATAGTGATAATTGTCTGTTTCTGGGTTTGTCTGCGATATTCGCAAAAGGAGGAAACTTTTCTTCAATGTCTTCAATTTTCTCGACTTCGTTTTCATCCAGAGATAGATGTGAATCTGGTAGTAAATAATCTGAGAAAGATTCTTTGGAACTGGGAAGAAATGAATCAATAATGGGTTCGTCTTCGGTTTCTGTAATTGGAGATGATGGTGTTTGAAGATCAGCAGAAATAAAGAGACTGTCTCTCTCATTTTCTATTTTCACTGTTTCTCTTTCTCTGTCTACTGTAGGACTTGGAAATTCATCCTCAGTTTCTTGTTCTGAATCTATACTGGGAATTTGAAAATCTAGGAAATATTGAGCATAGGGACGCTTTTCACCGGCAATTCTCAAGAAAAATTGTACCCGTTGAGTTTGGTAGTTGAATTGCCATTGCAGTGCTTGTTCTAACACCTCAAAAACTTGCTGTATGTCAACTAACACATCAGCAGGATGTTGAGTTAAAATCATCAATTCATCATTTCTGATGGCGCATTTGACCTGGAAATCCTGACTATCAAGCAGTTGAGCCACTAATCTTTCCTGCAAGATATCGCTTAAAACTTGTAGATATTGTTGTTGAACTGTTGCTTCCATAAAGCGTTACTGCCACTCTTTCTATATAGTTTTGATTATCAAGGGGACTGGGAATTTAGGATTAGAGACTAGTACCGCAGGGCGGAATTAAAAATTAACAATTAAAAATTAAAAAAGCAGATTGTATAAGCTTTTTAGGGATTTTTTAATGGTTATCTTACTTACGCCGCAGTGTACTAGTAGTCTGTCAAAGACATTTTGACGGGTTTTTGGTAGTGCGGGCATACTTCGACCCTTCGACCCTTCGACCCTTCGACCCTTCGACCCTTCGACAGGCTCAGGGCATCGCAGGCTCAGGGCATCGCAGGCTCAGGGCTTCGCTTGCTCAGGGCTTCGCTTGCTCAGTACAAGTCTTGCCCGCGTGAGCGAGACGCTCACACTACAGTCCATCATTTTTATCTTGACAAACTACTAGTTTTACATCCAATAGAATCAGTTTCTAGCAGAAGGTTACATTTGTCACGAAGAATACAGTCAAGGGTGATAATTTAGACTTCTATTTTTTTATACAGCTAGATTATCAATTAGACAATCCAATTACAAAATAAATTTTCAGTTAAGCAAAACCAAATTCTATAATTTTCGGTATTGGGCAAAATATCAGATAGCATCTAAGAAAGCGCGTTAGACTTGTCAATACAAGGTGTGTCTCAATGGATTTATTGGAGTATCAAGTTAAAGAATGGTTTGGTAAAATCGGGATTCCGGTCTTACCATCTCAAAGAATAGACCATCCCACAGATTTAAAACGGTTAAAGATTCGTTATCCGATTGTTCTAAAGTCTCAGGTACAAGCAGGGGAAAGGGAAAAAGCTGGTGGAGTTAGGATTGTAGAAACTACGATTGATGCGATCGCTGCTGCACAGAATATATTTAATTTACCAATTTGGGGACAATTGCCGGAGGTTTTACTGGCAGAATCGAAGTATGATGCCCAGGAGGAATTTTATCTAGCTGTAGTTTTAGATACTGCGCTGTGTCGTCCCGTTTTATTGGGTTGCACAGAAGCCAATATTGACTGGGAGACAGCGGGGGAAAAAATTCAGCACGTGGTGGTAGAACAGGAATTTTCACCATTTTATGCCAGACGACTGGCTTTGAAAATGGGTTTGCAGGGTGAGTTGATGCAAACTGTGAGCGATATTGTCGAGAAGTTGTACCAGTTATTTGTGCAAAAGGATTTGGATTTGGTGGAGATTCATCCTCTGGGTGTGAACTCTGCTGGTCAAGTGATGGCGCTCAATGGCAAGGTTAGGGTGAATAAACAAGCTATTAATCGTCATCCTGAAATAGCTGAAATGGCTACGAAACTGGTTGGTCTTCTTCATGGTAATAAAAAAGGGAGCGGCTTGTTGAGTAGCTGGGATGGGATAGAAATGCCAGGTAAGATTTGTATATTAGGTAATGGGAAAGGTTCTGTATTAACAACTTTGGATGAGGTTGTTAATGCTCATGGTAAACCTGGTAAATGTGTCAATTTGCGCCATTCTTTTATGAGTGATACTAAACTGACAACTTTTGGCGATCGCCTGATTAGCAGTTTAACAAGTTTGGCCAGTGATGTGAACAGTCAAGTTATTTTAGTCAACTTTTTGGGGACTATTCCTCAAGTTGACCAACTCCCCGAAATTATTACCGAATTCCTCCATTTGGACAGAATTGAAATTACATCTCAAATGTCATCTTCCAATGGAAATAAAAATCAGCAACCATTAAATTTACCCTATTTAGTCCTCCGTTTGGCAGGTTCTGAATTTAATCATGTTAGAGAAAATTTAGTTCCACTACAAACCTCTAATCAATCGCTGATAGTTGTAGAAAATTTAGATGAAGCAGTTAAGGAAGCAGTTCGTTTAGCTAAGTTATCTGTGCAGAAAAAAGGGAATAGGTAAAAAGCAAGATTTTTACCAATTACAACGAACAACTGTACGGGCGAAGCATTTGGAGAACTATTTTTGGCAATGACCGATAATTTATCTTCCTAATGCTTCGCCCCTACTAACAACTGTACGGGCGAAGCATTTGGAGAACTATTTTTGGCAATGACCGATAATTTATCTTCCAAATGCTTCGCCCCTACTAACAACGAACAACGAACAACTGACAACTAACAAACTATGAATTTAACAACAGAAAGTAAAGTTTTAATTCAGGGATTTTGTGAATTTATCTCAGCAACTCATATTGCTCAAATGCAGGCTTATGGCACAAATTTAGTAGCTGGTGTCAATCCTGGGTATGGTGGAAAACAAATATATAATCTACCAGTGTTTGATTTGGTAGAGGAGGTTGTGGCCAAATTTGGACAGATTGACACCACAATCATTTGTGTTCAACCTGATCAGGTTTTAGATGCAGCATTAGAAGCGATCGCCTCTAACATCCCCCAAATCATCATTACCACCGCTGGAGTCCCACCGCTGGATATGGTACAACTCCTTCGCAAAACAGAAGCTGGTGAGACTTTAATTATTGGCCCCAATAGTCCAGGAATTATCGTTCCTGGGAAAATTCTCCTGGGGACTCACGAACGCGAATTTTATATCCCTGGTTCTGTGGGAATTGTTAGCCGTAGCAGTACACTTACCTATGAAGTCGCTTGGGAATTAACAAAAGCGGGTTTGGGGCAATCAATTGGTGTTAGTATTGGTAGTGATGCGATTGTTGGTTCTTCATTCCTGCAATGGTTGCAAATTCTTGATGAAGATGAGACCACAGAAGCAATTGTTTTAATCGGACAACCTGGTGGAGAAAGCGAAGAAGCAGCAGCACAATATATTACAGAAGCAATTGATAAACCTGTAATTGCCTATATTGCTGGTAGACACGCACCAACGACACAAAGTTGGCAAGAAACAGGGACTTTAGCCAGTGTAATTGGACGTTCTGCGAATTTTGGTACAGCAGAAAGTAAATTGGCTGCTTTTAAATCTGCAAAAATTCCTGTCGCTGATAGTCCCTCTCAAATCCCTAAATTGCTGAAAAATATTCTCATTCCCCAAAGTGTAACCACTAAATAACAGCTAAACACAAAATTAGTATGTATTTATACGATTTTGAAATTTTTTGGTCGTTATACTTATGATTAGGTTCTACCTGGGAATTGATGAAGTGGCCAGTCCACTTCATTTTTATTGTCAAAATCTAGATTTTTCAGTCATTAACTAATTCATCTCGCCATTTTTCACGTTTTTCTCTCTCTTCACGCACTTCTTCTTCCCGTTCCCGTGACCGCACTAATAGCCAACTTTCCCATGTCAGGGGTTTTTGTCGTTCTAAATGGTTAATAAATTGTATAATTGATAAATCTGCTTTGAGGGGAGTTTTTAAATCAAACTGCATGGTTTCTAAAATTTTATCATTAGTTTTGAGTAAGCGATCGCTAATTTTTTCCCCTATCTTTAATATCAATTTATTAATTAACTTTCCTAAAATACCTTGACGTTTTTTGCACATAAATAGGGTTTGACCTGCTGTTTTTCCCCCTGGTAATAACCGAGTTGTAAATATTATATGTAGCTGGGTAGAGTCATTAGTAAAGGAAACTATACTTGTTGTCCCATACCAATAGCAAACACTGTAATTAAAAGAATTATTAAAAAACCGCCGGTAGAGATTTAGCCAAAATGACTTTCCATTAATATTTGTAATCGTGCTAAAAATAATCGCATTTTGATTGAGTTCTTGTTTCTCCAAAACCATTTTTAATGGTAATTTATTAACTAAATTAATTTGTTGAGTATCAATACCCTGAAGAAGTAACACATTGGGATGACAATCAATACTAAATTGCGAACCGAGAGAAAAATCAAAATCTTGGTTTTCCCAATCTAAAACAAAAGGTAAAGGTTGCTGGGGAGTTTCCCCTGTCCAAACCCAAATCATTCCATATTGTTCTGCTGCTGGCCAAGTTTTAGCTTTAAGAGATACAGGTTCATCTACATTAGGAATACCAACACAAATACCTTCTGCATCAAATTTCCACCGATGTAAAACACAGCGTAATTCATTCCCTTCAATTTTACCTTCAGCTAAACTCGTACCCATGTGAGGACAGTAAGCATCTAAAATAACTGCACGTCTATCTTTACCACGATATACGACTAAATCCTTCCCAAAAATTGTCACAGCTTTAATTTCACCTATCTGCAAAGATTGAGAAGGTAATACCCAATACCAACCTTCAACAAAACTCATTGATTGGTTGAAAATTTTAGGTTTACGAACCGAGTTAAGATTATCTATATTTGTGTTCATTTTTAGGGTTTTCACTTGCAGTGAAGCGGTTGATCTATTCCTATCATGAACAACTTGAAAAAACAGTTATTTTCAGTACCGTCAGCAGAAATGAATTAAAAATTAAAAATTAAAAGTTAAAAATTGAATTACCAATTACCAATTACCAAGGATATTTGGTTACAAGCCAAAACATGGTTCGACGTTTTTGTGCGTTGATACCAACATTTTCTCATTTAAAATGGATGTTTGAATGGTTTATCCGACACACTACCTTTGATTTTCCCACGCTTCAGATGTACGGAGCTTTTTCAAAAATCAAATATTAGTCCTATATCACCTCTTATAATTATCCCCCAGATCACCGACTTCTTGAAGAAGTCGGTGATCTATAGGATCTATACTTCACCTATTGGTGTAATATATCATTTTAATCAGTTTCTTGACTTTCACCTATCTTACATTGCGGATTCTGGATATAGAAATGTATGTTACAAGTTATTTATTCTGACGAATTTTTAGATCACAAAACGGGAATCTACCACCCAGAAAAACCTGAACGGTTGACAGCAATAGTCAATGCTTTAAAAGCTGCAAATTTTGCCGAAGAAATCACATGGAAAATACCTACACCCGTAACATCAAAACCATCTTTAATGTCTTGGATAGAAAATGTTCATTCTACAACCTATATTAACAAAGTTAAAGATATCGCTGCTGACGGTGGTGGTTATTTAGACGGAGATACTCCCATTTCTCCCCGCAGTTATGATGTAGCATTATTGGCAGTTAGTGCTTGGTTAGATGGAGTAGATACAGTTCTTGATACAGCAAACAAAGCTTTTGTATTAGCGCGTCCGCCTGGGCATCATGCGGTAAGTGATACAGGAATGGGATTTTGTTTATTTTCTAATGCTGCAATTGCAGCTTTTTACGCTTTGCAACAGCCTAAAATTCAGCGCGTTGCTATCCTAGATTGGGACGTACATCACGGAAATGGGACGGAAGCAATAGTAGAAACTCACTCAGAAATTGCTTATGTTTCTCTTCACCAGTATCCAGCTTATCCCGGTACAGGGAAAGCTTCTCAACAAGGTTCACATAATAATGTCTTAAATTTACCTGTTCCCCCTGGTAGCGATATTACCGTCTATCAACCATTGTGGGAAAGAAAAATCTTACCCTTTTTAACTAATTTTTCGCCAGATTTACTGATTATTAGTGCTGGTTATGATGCTAATACTAATGATCCTTTAGCGAGTGTAAATTTGCAACCAGAAGATTTTGGTTTATTTACAGAATACTGTTTAGGTATAACCAAAAAAATTATGTTTGGTTTAGAAGGTGGTTATGATTTACCAAGTCTGGCTGAATCTGTAATTGCTACTATTAAACCTTGTATATGTTAGTATTTTTTAGTTAGTAAAATTCAGAATTTTGTTTTTTACTAATTTTATATTCCACTAGATTTAAGACTTTACCACTCTCGTTAATCAGATCATACTCTCTACCAATTTTACCTCCCATTTTTTCCGCAACCCTACGGCTGGCGGTATTTGCTTTATCCAAATCATATCTAAGATATTCATAATCTAAGTTTTCTTCAGCCCATAATTTCAGGGCTGCAATTGTTTCCGTGGCGTAACCTTGTTTATATGCTGATTTTTTCAGCCAAATTCCATATCGGGGGTATTTACTATTAATTTTATGTATCCCACTACATCCTAAAAACTCTTGAGAATCTTTCTTTAAAATCACAATTACTAACTCTTCTCTTTTTTCCATTTTTAGTAAAGATTGATGAATGAAAATTTCAGTATCCTGAATTTTTTCCGATGGTTTTGAAGATAAATAAGTCGCAACTTCCTGAGTAAATTCTCTAAAAATATCTGCCTTATATTCCATTGATATAGGCTGTAATAACAGACGGTGTGTAGATATCTTGAATTGGAGGAGTTCCATAGTTAGCACCAAAAGCTAAGTAATTATTAGAACAATCAAAATTACAACAATACTGCTATCAAAGTAGATCCAATTTTTACTTTCGGTGTTTTTCAGTATTGTACTTAACCGAATATAGTTAAAAGTTATCAAATTTTTAGTAATAAAATTTTGTCATCATGCCATGAAAGAGCTAAAGTTTTGTTAAGATCCGATTACAAGGAATTCAGTCACCTGGCTGTGAAGAAAAATTAGATAGTACCAGTAGCTGTATAAAGTTCAGAAGGTGAACAAATGACCACCTATATTTTTTTTGACCAAGCTCTTCAGATGCTTGTCAGTGCCTTTCTCGCGTCAGCTATCATGCTAATCGCCGTTTCAAGTATAGGTTTAGCCGTGATTGAAACCATTGAAAAAACAGGAGACAGTTAAAACTACGCTTCAAAGTAGGGACAGGGCTGAAAAAGTCAATAAGTGGTTTGTTCTGTTGGCGTTTCTGCCTTTTGTCCAATTTTTGGTTCTGTACCCGCAATTAATCGCTCAATATTGGTGCGGTGACGGATAATTACATATAAGCCGCCAGCAAAACCAAGAAGAATGTAGGCTAAAGGTTGATGAAAAATTACCATTAAAATAGAAACCGCTACAGCCCCAGCAATAGAACTTAAAGACACAATTCTCGAAATGGCAATTACTACCGCAAAAACCCCTAATGTTGATAATCCTACCTGCCAACTAATAGCTAACAAAATTCCCACACCACTAGCCACAGATTTACCACCAGTAAAGCCGAGAAAGATTGATTTACTATGTCCTAAAAGGGCAGCTAAACCAGCTAAAGTGACTAAATAAGGTTGCCAAATTTCGATATTTACAATTGGTGGAATTAAGTTTTGAGTAGTAGCAATACTAAATAAAGCGTAACCTAAATTTATTGCTAATCCTCCTTTCAAAGCATCAATTAATAATACAAATGCCCCGGGAATTTTTCCCAAAGTTCTCAGAACATTAGTTGCACCAGTTGAACCAGAACCAACTTCCCGAATATCAATTCCTTTTAATAGCTTACCTGCCAGATATCCAGTTGGAAAAGAACCAAAAAGGTAAGCTAATAAAATCACCACTCCACACAAACTTAACCAAAGAAACATAAATTTGTCAGTTGTTAGTTGTCAGTTGTCAGTAGGGGCGAAGCATTTGGAAGATAAATTATCGGTCATTGCCAAAAATAGTTCTCCAAATGCTTCGCCCGTACAGTTGTTAGTTGTTAGTTGTTTTGCCAATCACCAATCACCAATCACCAATCACCAATCACCAATCACCAATCACCAATCACCAATCACCAATCACCAATCACCAATGACTAATTAAAAATCATCGTCAAAATTCCGATCTTTCATAGTTTTTGGGTCAGGGGCAAAAGCTAACCAGAGAGGGAATTGCAGTAAAGCTAAACTAATTTGTTCCTCAGAATCATCAATGATAATAAAAGGCATTTGATTGGCTGTAACTAATCTCTCGGCTTTTTGGGCTAAAGCTGTCGGTGCTTCAAATAATACCACTCCTCTGTCGGGGCCAAAATCAGGACGACCAATACCTAAACAATCTTGTAAACCGCGTCGCCATTCGCCTAAACGTTCTGGAGTATTTGCTAAAATCAGAGTTCGCACCCTGTCCCCATATAGTTGATGTAATATAGAAACTGCCGACGAAGCAATTAAAATATTCTGTAAGCGGCTACCCATTGTCCGCAAAGCACCCCGTCCACCTAAGGTAAATAACCAATTTGATAGTTTTTCGGCGTGAATTGGTTCAAAAGTCCGGCGTAACTGCCAGGGTGGTCCATAATAATCTGGCTGGTTACGATATTGGTCAAGCAAGCGGCGGATTTTTTTAGTAGTATCCTGAAACTGCTGTTGTCCAAGTTGTGGGGCTTCTAATTGTTCTTTAACAGGTTTTGCTTCTCCCTGTGGTGGTTTTTCCCGTTCTCGGACAGGTTGTACCAGTTGCATTTGTTCCGCCGCTGATGCCAAATCCTGTAAACTGCCTGTGAGATAGTCCTTAAAACCTTGTACCCGAATTGCTATATCTTGAGAAGTCCCCGCAAAAGTAGTCCGCATTTCATTGCGAATGCGTTCTTGACGACGTTCGAGTTGTTCTACAGAAATTTGTAAAGTTTGTTTGCGTTGTTCTAACTGCGATAATGACTCTTGGACAACTTGTGAAAGTGCGATTTGGGTTACACTTACTTGCTTCTGAAGGGTTTCATAAGTAATTTCCAATTGAGTAATTTCTGCTTTTAAGTCTGCTGACCTATGCTGCAACTGGATTACTTTTTGCGCTGGTTGTGTATATAGTGAATCTGCCGATTCTAATGCTGTTGTTTCTGTGGTTAATGACGTTACCAATTCACCAGATGCTTCAGCTTCTAATTCTAAATCAGCAGATGGTTTTTCTAGTATTTCATCTGTAGGAGGTTGCACTTCTATTTGTTCCAACCACTCATTTATGGTTTCTGGAGTTTGAGATTCTTCTGGGTTCATAAACAACAATATAAATTTTCAGACTTACTGAATTCAGCTATGAAATTCTCTTACTTTAATTTATGGCTGACACCGCACTATCAAAACTCTTCCCTTTGCGCCTTTGCTCCTTTGCGACTCTGCGCGAAACAACAAAATCTAATCAATGCGTGGACAACGTTCTTCTAAACAAGATTTTAAGGTTTTGGGGTCAAATAAAATTGGCAAAAAGTGAATACTATTCACTTCTTTAAAATAGAACAAAATGGGAACTCGATTCCAGAATATTCGCCAATTTTGCCATTCTTGGTAAGGAAAACGCTTAATTAACTTTTCTCCTCTATAAAGATCAAAATCGGTAGCGGTAAATTGAAAGCGTAGTGTTACAGCTTGCAACATCAAAAACAAACCCAATAACGTCAATATTCCTCCCAACCAAGGTTGTACTAATAGTACGGGAATAGCGCCCAAGACTAAGACAACAGGAATATTGTAACTTGGCTTTAGTTCTACTGTTGATATGGTGTTAGGTGTCAATGAACTGGTCAAAATCTTTTCTCCTACTTACATAATTCGTAATTCTTAACGACTCTATCTTGCCTCTAAATCATTTTACTAATCCACTACCCGGCCCCTGAAACATGACCCAAGACAGAAAGAAGTTGCTAATGAATATAACTAATAAGGCAGTGACAACAGCAGTTGTTGTTGATTGTCCCACACCTTTAGCACCTCCAGTAGTGGTTAAGCCCCAACTACAACCGATGATGGCGATTAATACACCAAAGCAAGCGGCTTTAATCATAGCACTGCCAATATCCCAGATATCGAGAAAGTCACGCGCTGAGTCTAGAAATACTGTATCTGAAAGGTTGTAAATATGAGTGGCTATAAGCATTCCCCCAGACATTCCTGTAATTAAGGATAACAAAGTTAAAATCGGCAGCATGATGAAGCAAGCCAGAAGCCGGGGAATGACTAGATAATCAATAGGATCTGTTTTTAACATTAACAGAGCATCTATTTGTTCTGTGACTTTCATTGTGCCGATTTCTGCCGCAAAAGCCGAACCTACCCTTCCAGCTAAAACTACTGCTGTTAATACGGGGGTAAGTTCTCTCGTCAATGCTACTGCTAACACGCCACCAACGAGGTTTCCTGCCCCAAAATTGATGAACTCCCTTGCTACCTGAATTGTAAATACTGCACCCACGAATATGGCTGTTAATAGGGCAATAAAGAAGGAGTCGGGTCCAACTATCGCCAATTGTTCTAGGGTGTTCCGGCGGTGAATTTTACCTTGGATTAGGTGAAATAAGACTTGTCCACCTAAAAATATCGCGGCCAGCAATCGCTGACTCCATGTTTCTAAACTGGATTTAGCCATTGGTCACTGGTAGTGGGGAATGGAATTAACATTACTAATATGCAAATTATTAACTTAGTTTACGACTAGTCTCATAAAATTGAGCGAGTTTTTACAGTGTTTTTACTTCTAGTAAACTCCACACTGAGATACAAACCCTGATTATTTCATGGTTTTACAGATTTGAAACATCAAAAATACTCAATGCACCTGGAGTAACTATTACCAGTACAATTTAATGAAAACTTAAGATTCTTGACGAAATAAATGTTTGGGAGCGATCGCCAGTATTGTAGAGAGTGGCGGATAAATTTTCGGCTATCTCTCAAGTTTCCCACTTACCGCGAGATCTTATGACTATTTTTAGTAACTTTTTTCGCTCTCTCATCCTCACCACCATTTTTAGTTTTCTTGTCCCTGTCTTCTTCATTGGGGGTTTGTTGGTGGTTTTATGCCTTTTTGGCTATGTCCCTGGGCTACAAGGGATAATTTCCGATGTTTCTATCCAAATTCTGCATTTTCTCGCCACTTTCGGCAGTGGTAGTTCCTTTAACGGTCTCTTGACAATTGGTCTGACTTGTGGCTTTGTCGGGGCGTTATTTGATATCTATGTTTATTACCGCTATCAAATTCTCCGCACTGACTCTTAAAAGTTAATAACGCATCAAATCAGTGTTGATGATTTACACAATCAAAAACAAGTAATCTTAACCAGTCGTGAATTTTAGCTAATTTTTCTAAAAGCTATTGGCCTTGGGCTGGAAAATTCTGTTTTTTAATGTCCTTATTTTCCCAAATGCTTGTGTAGTGCAGTGGTACGACACAATATTTTCAGATGTCTATATTTAGTAAAAGCAAATATTTTTCAATACTTGTCTTTTGCTCCTTAAACATACCAAATAAAACTACACATCAAATCTAAAAATTTCCTAAAGCTTTTCAATAATGATCTAGCTGCTAACTTTTATTCATAGCCAGGAGAGGACAAAACAATTCAAAATAAAAAATTGTTACTCCCTGTCCCCTTCCCAAGCCCTAATTCCCAATCGGATTAAAGGTAAAGCCCGTTAGCTTCACCCTAGGCGTTCTATATTAAAGATATTCACAAAGATTAAAAAGTTATTTGATTGCCCATGATTTGGCCATTTAAGCCCAACTTTCGGAAACAAATTGCGCGGATTGAAGTTAGCGGTGCCATCGCTGGTGCAACCCGTAGGCACGTCCTAGAAGCCTTGAAAACCGTAGAAGAAAGTAAATTTCCCGCTTTACTGCTACGCATTGATAGTCCTGGGGGTACAGTGGGAGACTCCCAAGAAATCTACAGCGCCCTGAAGAGATTAGCTAAAAAAACCAAAATTGTCGCCAGTTTTGGCAATATTTCTGCCTCTGGAGGCGTTTATATTGGTATGGGGGCAGAACATATCATGGCGAATCCAGGCACGATTACAGGCAGTATTGGGGTGATTTTGCGAGGAAACAACCTAGAAGTGCTGCTGGAAAAAATTGGCGTTTCTTTTAAGGTCATTAAGTCAGGACCCTACAAAGATATATTAGCTTTTGATCGGCAACTAACAGAACCAGAAGAAACTATTCTGCAAGACTTGATTGATTGTAGCTATCAACAATTTGTGGAAACGGTAGCAGAAGCTCGTTCACTAACTGTAGAAAAGGTAAAAAGCTTTGCTGACGGCAGGATTTTTACCGGACAGCAAGCCTTAGCGTTGGGCGTTGTCGACCGCTTAGGAACAGAAGAAGATGCACGACGGTGGACAGCAGAATTAGTAGGACTTGATCCTGATAAAACTCTTTGCTATACGCTAGAAGAACGGAAACCATTTTTGAGTCGTGTTTTACCGGGAAGTCGTCAAGCTAAATCGGTTATTGGTGCGGGAATCAATTGGCTAGAATTTGAAGTTTCTACAAGTGGTTTACCTATGTGGTTATATCGTCCATAGTAAAGTTGTCATTGGTCATTAGTCATTAGTCATTAGAAGTAGGAAACAACTGACAACTGACAACTGACAACTGACAACTGTACGGGCGAAGCATTTGGAGAACTATTTTTGGCAATGACCGATAATTTATCTTCCAAATGCTTCGCCCCTACTAACAACTAACAACTGACAACCAACAACTGACAACTGACAAAAGGAGGATTTTAGAAGTGGAATGGCAAATGCGAGCAATTCGGGGTGCAACAACCGTTGCAGAAAACAGCGTCGAAGCAATTCGAGATTCAGTGACAGAATTATTAGATGAATTGGAGCAAAGAAATCAACTCCAACCGGACGATATGATTAGTGTGACTTTTTCAGTAACAAAAGATTTAGATGCTATTTTCCCAGCAGCGATCGCTCGCAGTCGTCCTTTGTGGGATAGTGTAGCTATGTTAGATGTCCAACAAATGCACGTTGAAGGCAGTTTACCGCGCTGCATTCGCTTTCTCATTCACGCTAATTTACCAACTTCTACGCCAATTCACCACGTTTATTTACGTCAAGCGGCTAAATTGCGTCCTGATTGGAGTTTACCCCAAACGTTACAAACTTCACAGCACGTCATGGAGACGAAAGTTTAAAATTAGCAGGTCAATAACATAATTAAAAGTTAGCGCATTCATGAGCTATTACAGTGGTGACGCGGCTGCTCAACCTGCTGCTATTGGTGGGAGTATTTTCACTCATCGGGGTACTGGTGTATGTGTAAAGTTAGACGCTTTTTTGGATATTCTCACCAAGGGTGAAGAGCCGCTTGTCATTGTCACCAGTGAAGGTTATTTTACGAAAATATATAAGTATGTGACGGCGTATAAGGGTTTTGTGTTTTTCACAGAATCCTTAGATAAATTGGAATTTGGTAGCAATATTGAAGTGATTTACGCCCAGAGTTTAGGGACGGATATTTGAAGTTACAATTGACAAGGTAAAATATTGAAAATAACTATTTAACTGGAAAAAGTTGGTTGTCTTTCAATATCTGACTAGATTGGCATATATAAGACTAATTTTGAAAAAAGATGCCAAAAAAGATTAGAGAACTTAAACAAATACTTGTCCAGGCTGGTTTTACCGAACTACCAGGAAAAGGAAGTCATACGAACTGGATACATGACTTATATTATGGAAAGGTCACGATTTCAGGCAAAGACGGAGCAGATGCTAAACGCTATCAAGAAAAAGAAGTAAAACAGGCAATTGAGTCAATAGTGGATAAGAAAGAAGATGAATAAACTCAAGTACCAAATGATTATCCAGTGGTCTGAGGAAGATAATTGCTTTTTAGTAGGATTCCCTGACTTTCCAGGACAAAAATGGCGCACTCATGGGGATACATACGAGTTAGCAGTAACGAATGGAATAGAAGCCTTAGACTCTCTGATTATTGCTTATGAAGCTGCGGGTGATGCACTTCCAGAAGCAACAGTTTGTAATGCAGCATAGGCAAGCATTGAAGTAAAATAACCCAACAATGCTGGTTGGGTTTTCTGACCTGGTTTTTGGGTTGATTAAATCATATTATTACGTATAATTACTGTATGTTACTAAGCCAATAGTTAATACATTATACTCACTGTTGTTGTCTTAAATACAAAATCGGGCGATCCTTGGTTACAGAATCCTTAGATAAATTGGATTTTGGTAGCAATATTGAGGTGATTTACGTGCAGAGTTTAGGGACGGATATTTGATACAGCAGATTTCGCTCTAATGAGGTACAAACT
Organism: Dolichospermum lemmermannii CS-548; assembly: GCF_028330815.1. Classification (NCBI taxonomy): domain Bacteria; kingdom Bacillati; phylum Cyanobacteriota; class Cyanophyceae; order Nostocales; family Aphanizomenonaceae; genus Dolichospermum; species Dolichospermum lemmermannii. Next base: position 4,248 of record NZ_JAQMTJ010000071.1, on the reverse strand, counting down.
TGAATTATGAAACTCTTGTAGTGCGGGCATCTTGCCCGCTGGATATGTACCTCATAACACCGGAAAGTGCTGTAAAATAAATCAGAAAGCATTCTAGTAAGTATATAAAAAATAATGGATGAAGTAGTTAGAAAAGTTGCTGCTTTAGGCTTGCCTGGTGTGTTACTTGTAGTTACAATGGCTACTACTGGTCTTGTAGGGGCTGCTGCTATCACAACAGCTTTAGCAACACTTGGTGGTCCATTTGGTATGTTAGGTGGTATTGGTTTACTGGGAATAGCAGCATTGGTTTCTGATGCTCTAGGTAAATATGGTATAGAAGCAATACTTATTGCAGTTTATAATGAGCGTCGCAAACAAGAGTCTAGAGAAAAGCTGTGTAGAGAAATTGATGGTTTAGCTATTTCTAGCGACTTAAAACGCAGACTAAAAGAAATTGTTGGTTGTTGTTTTCCACACTAGCTTTGTAGAGTGTGTTAGAGAGCGTTAAAACCGACAGTTTGTAACGCAGCAGAAGGAAAGCTTTACACTTTGTAGAGACGTTCTAGAAAACGTCTCTATTTTAAACAAATCAATGATGAAAATGAATACCTATGAAAACATCATAGACAAACTCAAAAAAGTCCTTCTTCTGCAATAACCCCGAAGTTTGCGGACTACCCTTTTCATCCAATAACGGCTTCATCAAATAATAAGCTGGCTGGTAATTATACCAAGGAATCGAAGGCCACAGATGATGAATTAAATGGTAATTCTGTCCCAAAATCAGGATATTGAGAACCTTACCAGGATAGACACGGGCATTTTTCCAGCGACTGCGTTCCACAAAGGGACGGTGCGGTAAATAATCAAAAAAGAACCCCAAAGTTATTCCAATCAAAAAAGCGGGAATAAACCAAAAGTTAAGAATATAGCCCAAAAAATGATATTGGACAGAAATATAAACAATAGTAATGACAATTAAGCGACTAATAAACCATTCTAGTAGTTCATAATTACGCCATAACCGTCTTTGGAAGAAAAATACCTCATGGTACAAAAATCTCACCGCAATTAACCACAGGGGACCACCCGTAGAAACATAATGATCTGGGTCATCTTTGGGGTGATTGACATTACCATGATGCTGTAAATGTACTCGTGTAAATACTGGAAAAGCAAAAACTAGGATTAAGGCGCTACAATGCCCTAAGATAGCGTTAACAATTCGATGGCGATGGGCTGACTGGTGACAAGCATCATGAATCACCGTTCCTGAACAATGTAGTGCTAGAGTATTGACACTAAAACACAACCAATGCGGCCATTCCCAAAGCCAATACCCAAAGTTAGACAAAACCAACATCATCACTACGACTAAAAACATCAATAGCGTCGGGTTAAAATCACCAGGAGGTGATAAAAGTTCTTTGGGGGGAATTGTCAGTGGCTTCTGTGCCTCCGACGTGAGCATTCTTAACTCCTTTAATAATCAATCTTTACGGATCATAGTTGTAAAAAATATAGACAAATATTTTTTACTTTGAAAGTTTTACCTTTACTGGGGAAACTACAATCCCCTTTATCCCATCAGCTTTCATCATTAGGGATTGCTTTTATTGTTTTTTATTCTCTGATTGATTATCTCGATCTGATGTGATTTACTTTTTAGTTCCTATAGATTCGGATTGTTTACCGACTTCGCACCCCAAAAGGACTTGCACCCAACACTCAGATGTCTTCGACTCTTGAGAATATAGTTTTATTTTATGGGCAATTTACCATGAATGATAAAATTTGGCTATAAAATTACCAGAAGTTTACCAATAATCTTAATACATTTATCTATATTTGGTAATGTCTGTTTATAAAATCAGTGAAGTTTACCAATACTATTAATGTTAGTTAAGAGTAAAGTTGTGTAAAGCAAGATTTATCCACAGTCCTGTTGAAGAATCCATAAATGAGGCTATGATTCTTGGCTAAAGCAGTGCTTTGAGACAAAAAACTTTCTGAGAGGAAGGTTGCCGATCAGATTAGTGTACGATATCAAAACTATACCATAATTAGCTCTCTAACTGCTTATAACATTGATATAGTAGTGACTGAAAAAGAGAGTCAGTTTAATCTATACTGTTTGCAAAATGATGGCGATAGATGGAAAAATGAACAACTGAATATAGACAGTCTTTCATGATCCAAAATCTTAAATCTCAAATGGTATAACGAAACATTACGATTAATTCCCAGGTAAATCCCAAAAATCTTGAACCCAGCCCATGACGAAATTAAGAGATTCTCAGTGCCGAACTAAAATTGTTGCTACTATTGGACCGGCTACCAGCAGCCCAGAAATGCTGAAAGCGATTATCGAAGCGGGTGCAACAACCCTGCGGCTAAACTTCTCCCACGGAACTCATGCTGACCATCAGCGTAGTATTCGGTTAATTCGGCAAACTGCTTTTGAACTGAATAGACCAGTCGCAATTCTGCAAGATTTACAAGGTCCAAAAATCCGCTTGGGTCGGTTTGAAACTGGTTCGATAATTTTAGCAAAAGGCGATCGCTTCACGTTAACAAATCGCCTCATTGAAGGAACACGGCAAATAAGCTGCGTTACCTACGATTACTTAGCAGATGAAGTTCCCGTTGGTTCAAATATCCTCCTCGATGATGGCAAAGTCGAAATGGTAGTGGAGGAAATTAACCACGAAAAAGGTGATTTACATTGTCGGGTAACAGTTCCTGGTAAACTTTCCAACAACAAAGGTGTTAACTTTCCGGGAGTTTACTTATCCATCAAAGCCATGACCGACAAAGACCGAGAGGATCTAATGTTCGGTTTAGACCAAGGTGTTGATTGGGTAGCCCTGTCCTTTGTCCGCAATCCCCAGGATATTATCGAAATTAAAGAACTAATTTCTAGCACCGGCAAAAATGTGCCTGTGGTTGCCAAAATCGAAAAGCACGAAGCTATCGAACAAATGGAAGCAATTCTGTCTTTGTGTGACGGCGTAATGGTTGCCAGAGGTGACTTAGGGGTAGAATTACCTGCCGAAGATGTACCCGTACTGCAAAAGCGGCTGATTGCTACAGCCAACCGTTTGGGAATTCCCATCATTACCGCCACCCAAATGCTCGATAGCATGGTCAGCAACCCCCGTCCCACCCGTGCGGAAGTATCTGATGTCGCCAACGCGATTTTAGACGGTACGGACGCGGTCATGCTTTCCAATGAAACCGCTGTTGGTAGTTTTCCAGTGGAAGCTGTAGCTACTATGGCCAGAATTGCTGAACGCATTGAACAAGAAGAAACCCTGAACACCAACTCCCGTCTGTCACGAGATAAAAGGCGTTCTATTCCCAATGCGATTAGCCAAGCCGTTGGTCAAATTGCGGAGAATTTGGGCGCGGCGGCAATTATGACTTTGACACAAACCGGGGCTACAGCCCGCAACGTTTCTAAGTTCCGTCCCAAAACCCCAATTTTAGCCATTACACCTCATGTCAATGTGGCGCGACAGTTACAGATGGTATGGGGAGTAAGACCGCTGTTGGTGCTAGAATTACCTTCTACGGGTCAGACGTTCCAAGCGGCTATTAATGTTGCCCAGGAAAAAAACCTCTTAACTGAAGGTGATTTGGTGGTCATGACTGCTGGTACACTTCAGGGCGTTTCTGGGTCAACGGACTTGATTAAAGTAGAAATAGTCACTGCCGTACTCGGTCAGGGAATTGGTCTAGGACAAGGTTCTGTAAGTGGCCGCGCTAGGGTAGTTCATAATGCTATGGATGCCAGTAATTTCAACCCTGGTGATATTTTGGTGGCATCCCGCACTGGTGTTGATTACGTAGAAGCAATTCGCAAAGCCGGGGGGATTATTACTGAGGAAGAAAGTCTCACAAGTCACGCCGCTGTTATTGGTTTACGTCTTGGTGTGCCTGTGATTGTGGGTGTCAAGGAAGCGACACAGGTAATTAAGGATGGGGCGATTTTGACTTTGGATATGCAGCGAGGTTTAATTTACTCTGGTGCTGTGGGAACTTAAATTCAATCGCTAATCTAATAATCTCATAGCATTAGCACTGCCCCGACTATGAAACAGATAAGTGGAAGCAGTGCTTTTTATTGACACTCTGCGGTCTAAAGACACGCAGATTCTTTAAGACTTGCTTAAAAAGGATAGTCAATTATCCTCCTAGACGCTCAAGGCAACTACCAGTACGACAGGTATTGCAATTGCGCTTACTTTTGATTTTTTTTTGCTG